>JANNAY010001410.1:0-7351 GCA_031384945.1 Deltaproteobacteria bacterium | reverse complement strand
GAAGCCCACGACCGCAGCACCATCAGGCAACAATTTAGACCTCAGCGTGATCCAGAAAACCTGGTCCTCTATCGGCGCCTCAGCAGCTCTAGGGCCTGCGCTTCCGCTGAGTCGTGGCAGTTCCCACATCAAATCAACGATTGAGTGTCGTCACCTGCACAAACATCGTCAAGCTCAACGCGACACAATTGATATTTCGAATTGTGATTGAGAAGGACGCGCTCTTCTTGTGTCACCTTCACATCGACACATGCGAGGACGCGAACCAATCGAGATCCAGGCTGGTACGCGAGGTTCATGCTCGACAGCTCAATCGCCGAACCGTCACGTCGAGGCTTCGGTCGCTGAGCCCAGTTGAGAGCTTCTGTGCGCTCAGCTGCGTTGCGCAGCTCCATGAGCTCAGCGCATTCGCGATCTGTCGTTGTCATGCAGCCTTCGACAAAGCAGCACTCGATTCGAGGTGGTGGTGCTGCAACCTCAGGCTCTGGGCTTGCGCTGGCCGCGCCGCATACGATCAGCAGACCGAGAATCAACGCATGACGCATGTCTTGTCCCCCAAGAGTGACGATACACCACCCGTCGCACAAGCTACAACGCCATCCCGTCGTCGGGCTACTCGAGGTCTTCCAAATACGTGTAGCCGGCGAGGCCTTCTTCGTAGCGGCGCATGAACTGCGCAGACTGCTCGAAGGACATCTTGCCAGCGCGCACCGCGCGCTCGGCCGCCTGACGCACGCGGCGAATCAAATCGGCGCGGTCGTACTCGACGTACGAGAGCACCTCAGAGACGCGGTCGCCTTCGACGACGTGCTCGAGGGAGTAGCCCTTGGAGTCTTCGGCGATGGAGACGTGGACGACGTTGGTGTCGCCGAACAAGTTGTGAAGGTCGCCCAACGTCTCTTGGTACGCGCCGACGAGGAAGGCCGCGAGGAAGTACGGCTTTCCATCAGGGGCGTGCAGGCGGAGCGTCTTCTTCACGTCGCGCAGGTCGATGAACGCGTCGATCTTGCCGTCGGAGTCGCAGGTCAAATCGGCGAGGATCGCTTCGCGCGTCGGCTCCTGGTCCATGCGGTGGATGGGGCAGATGGGGAAGAGCTGGTCGACGGCCCACGAGTCGGGCATCGACTGAAAGACCGAGAAGTTGCAGTAATAAGTGTCTGACAGGTTCTTCTTCAGATCGACGAGATCGTCAGGAACGTAGTCGAGCTTCTCGGTGGTCTTCTGTACCTTCTCGCAGGTGGCCCAGAAGAGGTCTTCAATGCGTGCGCGCGTGCGCAGGTCGACGACGCCGGCGTTGAAGAGGGTCTCGGCTTCGTCTTTGAGCGTGATGGCGTCGTTGTACGACTCTTGGAACGTCTTCGCGTTCACCGACATCAACGCTTCGTACATGGCGTGGACGGTCTTGTGCTCGTCGGGGGTCGGCTTCAGGTCGTCTTTGACCCGCGGGCTGGTCATCTCGTTGACGCCGAGCACGTTGAAGACGAGGACGGCGTGGTGGGCGACGAGGGCGCGGCCGGCTTCGGTGATGATGGTCGGGTGCGGCTGGTTCGACTGATCGCAGGCGTCCATGATGCCGTAGACGATGTCGCTGGCGTACTCTTGGTTGCTGTAGTTTTTCGACGAATGAAAGTTGGTCTTTGATCCATCGTAGTCGACGGCGAGGCCGCCACCCACATCCATGTGGGTCAGCGCGGTGGCGCCCATGTTTCTCAGGTCTTGGTAGACGCGCACGGCTTCGCGCACGGCCTCTTTGACCGAGCGGATCGTCGTGATCTGCGAGCCGATGTGGAAGTGCAGCAGCTGCAAGCAGTCGAGCATCTCGGCCTGGCGCAGGATCTCGACGGCGCGGATGACCTCAGAGGCCGAGAGGCCGAACTTCGAGCGGTCGCCCGAGCTCTCTTGCCACTTGCCGGCGCCCTTCGACGTCAGGCGAAAGCGGATGCCGATGTGCGGTCTGACGCCCATGCGCTTGGCGACGCCCATGATGAGGTCGAGCTCGGCGAAACGGTCGAGCACGAGAAAGGGCGAGAGGCCCAAGAGCTGCGCCGCGAGCGCGGTCTCGACGTACTCGGTGTCTTTGTAGCCGTTCAAGACAAGCAGGCTGTCGGCGTCGTCGAGCAGCGCGGTGGCGACGAGCAGCTCGGCCTTTGAGCCGGCTTCGAGGCCCAGGTGTGTCTTCTTGCCGGCGCGCACGATCTCTTCGACGACGTGGCGCTGCTGGTTGACCTTGATGGGCATGACGCCGCGGTAGACGCCCTTGTAGCCGTACTCTTTGATGGCGTTCTGAAAGCAGTCGGCGAGGTCGACGACGCGCGAGTCGAGGATCTCGTTGAAGCGCAAGAGCACCGGCGGCGAGATGCCGCGCTTGCAGAGGTCGTCGACGAGGTCTTTGAGGTCGATGGATCCTTCGCCGTCGGGTCCGACTTTGCCTTGCGGCGTGACGGCGAGGTTGCCCCGCGCGTTCACCGAGAAGTACGGCGCTCCCCATGACGGGATGTGGTAGGTCTCGGCGCTGTCTTGCACGGTCCAACGGCGATCGATCGACATCAAAGAACCTCGTTTCTCGTCGACGACCATGAGAGTCGCGACACATCGCGCGCTTCACACGCTGTCGCGAAAAGAAAAGAGAGATCGCTGTGATTCGCCGACGCCGCCTCGTCTGTGGCGTGAGGTCGCGCGTCAGTTTGCCCATGACAGGTGTCCGCGGCGGGCTACTTCTTGGCTGCTTCTTTGGCGACGACTTTGTCGGCTTCTTCGAGGTCTTTGACGAAGACCATGCGCATCGAGGCGGCGAGGCCCAGCGCCGACCCCATCATCCGCACCATCGGGTTCGGCGCGACCGCCACCAGGGCCTTCACCCGCGCTGTCTTGAGCGCTGCGAGAAAGGCGACGCCCGGCACGCGCACCTGCGGGCTGAAGTCGCTGATGCCGGTGGTGTCGATGACGATGTACTCGACCCCGCCGACCAGCAGCGGCTCGATGGCCCGGTGCAGCAGCTCGACGTCGACGGCGGTGATGTTCCCCGAGAGTGAACCCTCGATGACCCTCGCGTCTCGACGTCGTGCCATGTGCTCGCCCATGCGACGGGATGTTCAGCAAAAACAATCGCCTCCCACAACCGAGGCGCAATTCGGCACAGTGACGACGTGCGCGTCGCCTACTTCACCGCCGGCACCCACGGCGCAGGCCACCTCGTCCGCGGGCTGGCGCTGCGCCGGGCGCTGCTGCGGGCAGCGCCGTCGACGACGTTTGCGTTGTTTTCGCCGGCGTCACCGTTTCGCCGCATCACCGGCAGCGGGGCCGCCGACTGCGCCGTCGACGTCGTCGTCGACGCCAACGTGCTGCGCCATCCGGCGACGGCGAAGACCTCCGACGTCGCCCGCGCCCTCGGCGAATTCGCCCCCGACGTCGTCGTCATCGACGTCTTCTGGGTGCCCCTCGTCTTCGTGCCCTTGCCCTGCCCGGCGTGGCTGCTGTTGCGCTCGGTGCCGCCGAAGTGGCTCATCGGACCGCGCGAGGCCCCCTTCGACGCCGGCCGCTACGAGCGCGTCTTTGCCATCGAGCCCGCCCCCGGCCTCGAGCGCTTCGACGCCCTCGACCCCGTCGTCGTCGTCGACAAAGACGACGTCGCCGCTTCTTCTGCGCGCTTCGCAGGGCGCAGCGTGATCGCGCAAGCGGGGCTGCCCGGCGATCGCGCCGTGCTCGCCGACGCCGCGGCGAAGATCGGCGGCGACTGGACGACCCTCGACCTCCACGACGACGACGCTCCCTTTCCGGCGGCGCCGCTGTTGGCCCACGCCGACCGCGTCGTCACAGCCCCTGGCTACAACGCCTATTGGGAGGCGCGGCTGCTCGGCTACGCGCCGCGCTCGACCTTCGTGCCGATCAAGAGAACCCTCGACGACGCGGCGTGGCGGGCGTCGTTGCCGACGACGACGACGACGACGAACGGGGCGCACACGTTGGCGCGCCTGCTCATCGATCGCTTCGCTTCGCGCCCGCGGTGATCAGCGCAGGGCGTCGCGCTCGGCGGTGGTGAGCACGCGCGGCGTCGTGATCAACGCGCCGCTGTCGTCGCGGAACGGCGAGGGACGCGCCGCGCCCCGCCAGTAACCGCCGAGGATCAGGCGCAGCGAGCGGCCGATGACGAGGAACAAGTCGCTGAGCTTGTCGCTCTTGTCACCGCCGGTGGCGAACTTCGACTGGGCGCGAATGGGCGGGCCGAGCACGGCGTCGCGCGAGGGTCCGCGCGGCAACAAGAAGGTGTGAACGACGCCGACGAAGGGGACGCCGGCGTTCTGCATCTGGTTGCCGATCGGCGTGCCGCAGCAGCCCGCGTAGAAGCGCAGCATTCCCTTCGGTGAGAGCTGCACGCAGCGCACGTGCTCGCGTCCCTTCGTGATGCGCAGCTGCGCCGGCGCCATCTGCCAAATCGCCGTGCCGCCGAATTCGTCGACGACGCCGCCCTCTGCGCCACCGTGCGAACCGGCGAGCGGGGCGAGGTGCTTCGCGTAGGCCTGGCAGTCGTCGCAGAAGCAGACGACGTGGACGCCGCCGTTGCTGACGACGTCGGCTTCGCCGGAGATGGCGCCGCAGCGGCAAGAGACGGGGGAGGTGGAGCTGGTCATGCGCGTGTTCTCCGACGTGCCGCTGTCAACAAGCTGTCAGGTTTCGCGCTTCCCGCTCGCTCACTTGCAGGCTTCCCGCTCGCTCACGTGCAGGCTTCCCGCTCGCTCACTTGCAGCGCTCGCTCACTTGCTGGCTTCGCGCTCGCTCACTTGCAGGCTTCCCGCTCACTTGCAGGCTTTGGCGATGTCGTCGACGACGTCTTGCTGCTTGCGGTCTTTGAGCTCGGGCACGAGGGCCAGGGCGTCGTCGCAGCGCTTGTCGTGCAACTGCCCGACAGCGACGTTGTGCAACATGCGCGTGAGGTTCTCGTCGAGCACCTCACTCTTCGGAGAGTCGCGCAAACCGCGGCGCAGCTCGCGCACGGCGCCTTCCCAATCTTTCTTGCTGGCAAGCGTGCGCGCGCGCTCGTTGGCGCACAGCTCGAGCATCTGGCGGCCGCGGCCGGCGGTGTCGCGGTCCGCGCTGTTGGAGTCGACCTCGTCGTCGTCAGCGCGCTTGGCCAACGGACGGGCTTCGTCGCAGCTGCCAGCCTTGGCCAACACATGTGCCCGCCGCAGCTCGATCTCACGCAGGTTGCCGCGCAGGCCTTTGTCGGCCGGCAGGTGCACGCGCGCGCGCGCGAAGAGGGCGGCGGCGCCGGTGAGGTCGTCTTTGGCGACGGCGACGTCGGCCTTCGACCACCAGCACTGCCCCATCACCTTCTCGGCCGGAAAGGGCGGCGGGCTCTTCAGTTTGCGGGCGGCAGCGACGACGTCGCGGGCGAGGGCTTCGACGCGTTCGCAGGCTTTGTCTTTGTCGCCCTTGCGGATCGACAAGATGAGCGCGTTGTAGAGGGCGGCGGCGGCTGCTTCGTCGTCGACGTCTCTGGCGACGGCGTCTTTGGCGGCGGCGAGGGCGGCGTCGACGTCGTCTTTGGCGGCGAGGGCCTGCGAGGCGGCGACGAAGCAGCGCTGCTGCTCGAGCGCCGTCGCCAACGTCGCACACGTGCGCATCGAAGAAGCGCCGCCCTCTTCGCCCTTCTGCGCGGCGAGCTGGCCGTCGAGCTCGGCCGCCGCCGCCGCGATCTGCTTCTGCATCGTCGTCGATGTCGTGCCCGTCGCCTGCGCCTCTTGCAGGTACTGGCGGGCCTCGCGCAAGCGTCCGGCTTTGCGCGCTTTTTCGGCCTGGGCCACGGCGACGTTGGCGAGGTTCTGCAACAGCGCCGCGCGCGTCGCACCTGCTGCACCGTCGAGCGCGAGGGCCAGCAACGCCTTGGCGTCGTCGAGGCGGCCTTCGTCCATCAGGCGCTGCGTGGCGTTGTTCAAGAGTGCTGCGCGCCAGTCGGCGACGCGGGCGCGCTGCTGTCCCTGGGCGATGCGGGTGGCGCGGTCAAAGGCGACGGCGGCGCCCTCGACGTCGCCAGCGCGCACCAACATCACGCCGCGGTTCGAATAGAGCGCGGCGATCAAGCCCGTGAGCGGGACCTCTTCGGGGTTCTGCAGATCGGCGAGCCGCTCGCTCTCGCTCATGCCGTCGCCGACGCCGAGGGTCTTCAAGTACGCCGGCGTCACCAGCTTCTTGCGATCGACCGCGAAGCCGTTCTTCGTCGTGGTCTCGACGTCGGCGGCCTTTTTGCCGCCGTTGTCGACGAGGTCGACGCGGGCAAACGCGTGGGTCTTCGACAGCATGCCGCGCGGGTTGTCGACGAGGCCGTCGGCGGCGACCAGAAAAAGCACCGCCGACGACAAGCAGTTGAATTCGCCGCTGTCGACGACGAGCGAGACGTCGCTCTGCGTCTCTTGGTAGCGGGCGAGCACCGTCTCGTGCAGCGCCTTCAAGAGCTTGTCGCCGCGCTTCTTCGCCGACGTCTGCGTCTGCGCCTGCGCCCGCGCCGTCTTCACCGCCTCGGCCAGCTTCTTCTTCGCCGCCTCGAGCTTCGCGTCGCTGACACCGGACGCGATCAGCGCGGCTTCGGCGAGGTCGACGTCGTCGAGCTTGCCGTCTTTGGCGTCTTCGACGAGGGCGGCTTCTTTGCCGCTGGGCGCGGGCACGCGAAACCCTTCGCGCAACTTCACATCGAGCGGAATCGCGACACCGGCAGCGGCGAGGGCGTAGGCGACGACGACAACGATCACGCCTTCGTTTTCGCATAGGGCTGGGCGTCGCGCACCATCGCGATGAACGGCTCTGACAGCCCCGCTCGCCTTCGCGCGCCGATCTCGAAGCGCTTTCCCTTCGCCCTGGCCGCCGACAACGGAAACGGCACGTGCTGCACAAACGCGTCTTTGTCGTCGTCGCCGTCTTTGCACAGCCACGTCTTTGCCAACCGCACATGGCCAATCTCGTCGTCGTGCACGCGCTGCATGACGGCGGCGCTCTCGACGTCGCCGGCCCGCTGAAACGCGTCGCGAAACGTGATGGTGAAGTCGAGGTTCGCCTGCTCGAGCGTCAGTCCTTGCGCGCACAAGAACGACTTCACCGAGTCGCTCGCCGCGCGGATGCCGGGCACCAGCTTCCAGAAATATCCGCTGAGCGGCACGTCGCCGAGCTGCGCTCCATGCGCCTGCATGCGATCGAGGTAGAGCCGCAAATGTTGCTGTTCCTCGACGAGCGCCGCCCACATGCCGCGACGCAACGGCGCCGGCGCCTCGGGAAATTTCAGCAGCGCCCAGGCAAACAACTCGATCGCCATCATCTCGTGGTGCGCGAACCGCGAGAGACACGCGACCCGCGCCCCGGGCTT
>JANNAY010001394.1:0-3263 GCA_031384945.1 Deltaproteobacteria bacterium | reverse complement strand
CGGTCGAGCAGGCCCGGGAGGCGCGTACGCGTTTCCGAGAACGCCCGCGACAGGTGGCGGGGACGACATCGTCGAGGTCATGGGCACTTCGAACCTGCCGCCGCGCGCCGACTCGGTCAGCGCCTACGACAAGCGCCGCGGCGTCTTCGTCTTGTTCGGCGGCCGCGCCAACGGCGCGATCTCTGATGAGACGTGGGAGTCGGACGATGGACTGCGCTGGCGCGAGCGCGTGGTCACGCCGCCGCCGGGCCGTGAGCTCAGCGACGCCGTCTACGACGAAGACCGCGGCGTCGTCGTCGTCTTCGGCGGCAACGGCGCAGGCAACGTCGACCTCGCTGACACGTGGTCGTTCGACGGCGTCGACTGGGCGCCGATCGACAGCGCCATCTCGCCGCCGGCGCGCAGCAGCGTGTCGATGGGCTTCTTTCCTGGCGTTGGCGTGGTGCTCTTCGGCGGCGAGGTCGGCGACGCCCCCGTCGACGACACATGGATCCTCGACGACAACGGCTGGCGCCTCGTGACGACGTCGACCACCACACCGGCGGCGCGCCTCGGCGCGTCGCTGGCGTTCGATCCGTCGAGCGCTCAGCTGTTGCTGTTCGGTGGGCGCCCCACCGACGACGACGCCGTCGGCCTCAACGACACCTTTCTCTTCGACGGCGCGCAGTGGACGCTGGCCGGCACATTCTTTCGCCCGAACCCGCGCTTTCACGCCGCCATCGCCACCGACGTCGCTGGTGGCCGCGTGCTCTTGCAGGGCGGCGAAGAGCACACGCCCAACATCGGCACGGGCTTCAACGGCTTCACCGATGTGTGGCAGTGGAAAGACGGTTGGATTCCGCTCTCGCTCTTCGTGCAGAACGGCGCGGCCACGCTCGAGAGCCAGGGCATCGCCTTTGACGACGTCAGAAACGAGGTCGTCGTCTTCTCAGGCGGCATCGTCGCCAGCGCCGTCGGCATCTCGAACCAGACCTTCACGTTCAACGGCAGCTCGTTCACCGACGAAGACCCTGCCTTCAACATGGCGGCGACCTTCAACTCGTCGTTGGCGTCCTTCCGCGGCGGCGTCATCGCCGTCGGCGTCAGCGACACGCAGACGTTTCGGTGGAACGGCAGCAACTGGGCGGTCGTCGCGGGCAACCCGCCCGACACTGTCGATGGCCCGAAGCTCGTCACCGACCTGCGCAACGATCGCCTCGTCGCGGTCGGCAACGGCAAGACCTTCACCTACGACGGCACGACATGGACGCTGCAGTGCACCTTCGGGGTGGGCCGCGAGCGTTGCCCGCGCGCCGGCGCTGCCGTCGCCTTTGACGCCGCCAGAGACGTCGTCGTCGCCTACGACGGCGTCGACGTGCTGACGTGGAACGGCGCGGTCTGGGCCGACGACAACGCCACCGTGTTGCCGACGCCGCCGACACCGGGCGCGCTGGTGTTCGACGTCGCGCGACAGAAGCTCTTGATGCTGCGGCTGTCGGTGGCCGGACACGTCGACGTCAACGCCTACGAAGACGGCGTCTTCTCACCCGTCGCGCTCGTCGACGAACCCATCGCCAGAAGCAACGCCGCCATCGTCTACGACGGCGCCCGCGACAACATCGTCGTCGTCGGCGGCCACAGCGCCGAAAACAACGCCTCCACCGGCGACGTGCTCGTCGTCGAGGCCGACGCCGCCCCCGCCCACGTCTTCACCGCCGCCTTTGCCTCAGCCGGCGCCGTCGGCGCCGTCATCGAAGACGTCGCCGTCGACATCGTCGGATCCGCCGACGGCGGCTTCGACTTGTTCGTCTGGCGCAACGGCGTGTGGGAGCGCATCGCCCAGGGCACCGCCAACGCCATCGTCGACGACGACCGTCTGCCGCTCTTGCCCTTTGGCCAGCAGCAGGCGCTGGTGTTTGCATGGACGCCGCTGACCGTGGGCCTCGGTCGTTCGGTGAGCACCGATGCCGTCAGCGTGACCGTGCGCTACCGCCGCTAGCTAGAAGAGCTGCACTGGTCCTGTCGACGGCGGCAGCTCGTCGTCGCCGACGTCGCCGACGACGCCGGTGCCGAGGGCGCCACCGTCGCCCTTGCCCCAGCAGTAGACGTCGCCGCCGGTGAGCAGCGCGCAAGTGTGGGTGGCGCCGCAGACGATCGCGCGCGCCGGTCCGGTCAGGGTGACCGCGCCAGCCGACGACGCCACCTCGTTGTCGCCGATGTTCTGGGTGCTGGCGTAGCCGAGGCGTCCGCGGGCGCCTGCGCCCCAACAGCGCACCTCGCCGTTTGCCACCACGACGCAGGTGTGGGCGTTGCCCGCGCACAGATCGATGGCCGCTCCGCCGATGTTGACCGATTCACCCAGCGACTGCCGCGCGTTGGGGTCGCCGTAGCCGAGGCGTCCATCGAAGCCGTTGCCGGTGCAGCGCGCTGCGCCATCGGCGGTGAGCACGCAGGTGTGTTGTTCACCGGCGCGGATGGCGATCGGCGCCGCCTCGAGACCGACCATCGACGGGATCACCACCGGCAGTGAGCCGCCGACGTCGTTGCTGGCGCCGTTGCCAAGTTGTCCCACGTCGCCCCCGCCCCAACACGCGGCGCCGTTGCCGACGCGGGCGCAGCTGTGGTTGCCGCCGGCGGCGATGAGGACGGCGGGCGACGCACCCAGCGGCACCGTCGGGGCTGCGCGCGCCGGTTCGTCGTTGCCGAAGTTGTTGGTGTTGCCGCTGCCGAGGCGTCCGCGCTCGCCGGCGCCCCAGCATTGAACCGTGCCCCCGCTGGCGACGACGCAGACGTGATGCGCGCCGACCGAGACGTCTGTCACCGACAGGTCGAGCGCGGCGACGCTGTCGGCGCGTTCGTCGTCGCCGATGTCGTTGTTGCCAGCGCCGCCTTCGCCGCGGCCGAGCACGCCAAAGGCGTTGCTGCCCCAGCAGCGGAGGCCGCCGCCGACCTCGACGGCACAGACGGTGTCGCCGCCGGCAGCGATGGCGCGGATGGCGCTCGGAAAGCGCAGCGCGTCGATCGTGCGCGGCACCCCGCGCGCGCCCGGGATGCCGAGCTGTCCGCGGTCGTTTCGTCCCCAGCAGCGAACGTGGCCGCTGCGCAAGAGGGCGCACGTGAACGAGTCACCCGCCGCGAGCTGCGTGACCGCGCTGAAGCTGCAGTCGCTGTCGCAACCGTCGTCGTCGCCGAAGTTGCCGTCGTCACATTGTTCTCCGGTGGAGGTACCGCCATCGCCACAGACGTTGCTTCCTTCTCCTTCTCCTTCTCCTTCTCCTTCTCCT
>JANNAY010001356.1:0-2969 GCA_031384945.1 Deltaproteobacteria bacterium | reverse complement strand
CTGACGGCGACGGCGCCAACGTCTTCGCCCGCTGCAGCGCCTTCTTCGCCGCCCCCAGATCGCCGCGCCGGCGCAAGAGCTCGCCGCGGGTCGACCAGTACAAGTGGTAGCCGTCGAGGTCGCCCTCTTTGCCGAGCACGTCGACGAGCGAGAGGCCGGCGTCGAGGCCGTGGGCCATGGCCACGGCGACGGCGTGGTTCAAGCGCACGACGGGCGTGGGCACGAAGCGCATGAGCGCAACGTAGAGCGCGGCGATCTGCGGCCAGTCTGTCGTCGACGTCGACGTCGCCTGCGCGTGCAGCGCCGCGATGGCCGCCTGCACCTGGTACGGGCCCGGACGCCGCCGCGACAACACGTCGTCGACGATGCGCAGCCCTTCGTCGATCTGGCGGCGGTCCCAGCGCGCGCGGTCCTGGTCTTCGAGCAAGACAAGGGCGCCGTCGTCGTCGACGCGGGCGTCGCGGCGCGCGTGCGTGAACAACAAGAGCGCCAGCAGCCCGCCCACCTCGGGCTCGTCGAGCAGCGACCGCACCAGCCGCACGATGCGCAGCGCCTCGCCGCACAGCTCGTGGCGAATGACGGCGTCACCGCGACTCGCGAGGTAGCCCTCGTTGAACACGAGGTAGAGCGAGGCCAGCACCGCCTTCAGCCGCTCGGGCAGGTCTTCGACGGGCGGCACCTCGTAGGGAACGCCGGCGTCGCGCAGCTGCTGCTTCGCCCGCGCCAGCCGCTTCTCCATCGTCGTCACCGGCACGAGAAACGCGCGCGCGATCTCTGACGCCGTCAGTCCGCCGACCACCTGCAGCGTCAAGGCGACGCGCTCGTCCTCGGGCAGCAGCGGATGACACGAGGCGAACACCAACGGCAGCCGGTCGTCTTTGCGTTCGAGCGCGCCTGTGTCTGAGACTCTGTCTGCGACGTGTCTGTCTGCGCCGCCGCCGAGGCCGAAGCCGCCCGCTTCTTCTTCGGCTTCGAGGACGGCGATGTCGTCGTGACGTCGACGCTGGCGCAAGAGGTCGATGGCCTTGCGCTTCGCCACCGTCGTCAACCACGCCGCCGGCACGTCAGGAACGCCAGAGACCGGCCACGTGATCAGGGCTTGTTCGAGGGCGGCGCTGACGGCGTCGTCGGCGGTGCCGAGGTCGTTGACCAGCCGCAAGAGCGCGCCGCGCACGCGCGCGCCTTCTTCACGAAAGGCGCGGGCGAGCGCGGCGTTGACAAGGGCGGCGTCGCTCACGCCGTCGTCGTTAGCTCATCCGTCGAAGACCATGATCGGGCGCACCTCGACGCAGCCGACCTTCGCGCCCGGGATGCGGCTGGCGAGCTCGAGCGCCTCGTCAATGTCTTTGGCCTCGTACAGGTAGAAGCCGCCGAGGTGCTCTTTGGTCTCGGCGAAGGGACCGTCGGTGATGGTGGTCTTGCCGTTGCGAATGCGCAGCGTCTTCGCCGTCGCCGTCGGCAACAGCGCTTCGGCCGCGAGGTTCTTGCCGGGTTTCTCGGCGAGCCACGCGTTGTAGGCGAAGTAGTCGTTGAGGACGTTCTGCTGCTGCTCGGGCGAGGCAGCCATCTCTGATTTCTCGTCGGTGTAGATGAGCGCGAGGTACTTCACGAAATCTCCTGATCGGCGTGGGGTGAACGAACTGTGCATCAAGCGCGGGGCGCAGGCGTGAGCAGGCCGACGACGGCGCCCTGGGGGTCGACGATGATGGCGAAGCGGCCGACGCCGTCGACGGCGGTGGCGCCGAGCACGACGCTGGCGCCTTTTTCGGCGGCGCGGGCGAGGGCTGTGTCGACGTCGGCGACCTGCAGGTACGGCACCCACGACGACGGCGCCGTCGGATCCATCCCCTTCATCACGCCGGCCAACATCTCGTGCGACGACGCGCTCTTGAGCACGCTGTAGCGCTGTCCCGCCATCGGCATCTGCTCGACGACGTAGCCGACGACGGCGGTGAGAAAGGCGACGGCGGCGTCGTCGTTCTTCGCGTGCAGCTCGTTCCAGACAAAGGCGCCGTCGCCGGTCGAGCCCTGCGCCCGCGCCTCGCTCTCGGGTTGAAAGAGCGAGAACGTGGCGCCGTCGCCGTCGCTGACCTCGCGCATGCTGCCGGTGCCGGGCATGGCGACGACGTCGCCGACGACGCGGCCGCCGGCGGCCACGGCGCGTTTGACGGCGGCGCCGAGGTCGTCGACGACGACGTAGCTGGCGAAGCGGGCGGCGCCTTTGATGACCTCGACGTGGGCGACGGGTCCGTTGCTGCCGGCGAAGGTGGGCATCGGCATCTGCGGCGAGCCTTTGTCGAAGCGCCAGCCGACGACGTGGCCGTAGAACGCGCACGACTTCTCGACGTCGGGCGTGCGCAGCGCCAGCCAGCAGAAGCGGCCGGTGGGCAGCGCTTGCTTCTGCGCTTGCTTCTGCGCCGGCTTCTGCGACGTGCGTTCGGACGACTTGGACTTCTGCGACTGGGTGCTGGTCATGGCGGGCTCCTGCTGCGCCCCAACAGCGGGGCGTTTGCAGGGCGACGAACGGCGGAGGCTCAGCCGGACACGGGCCGCCAACCTACCGAATCTTCAGAGAGATCCGCCGTCGCGCTTCACAGGGGCGCCACCACGACGAGGCCGCCGCCGCCGCCGCCGCCGCCGCCGCCGCGGGTGTTGACGCCGTCGACGCCGGGGGCGCCGTCGACGCCCACCCCGCCGCCCGCCCCGCCCGAAAGGCCGGAGTTGCCGGCGGTGCCGCCGACGCCTGCGGCGCCACCGTCGCGTCCGTCGAGGCCAGCGCCGCCGGATTCGCCTGCCGCGCCGCCGCCGCCCGTGGCGCTGAAAACGGAGCCCGCCGCGTCGAAGAGGTCGGCCTCGATGACGATGGTGCCGCCAGCGCCGCCGCCGCCGCCGCCGTGGTCTTCGACCTCGCTGCCGCCGCCGGCCTCACCGCCGCCGCCGCCGGCCGTGAGCAGACCGCGCACCACGAG
>JANNAY010001339.1:0-7420 GCA_031384945.1 Deltaproteobacteria bacterium | reverse complement strand
GGCGGCGCGCAGCGATCCGAGGGTCGAGCCGAGGGCAGCGAGGTGGGCTTCGGCGTCGTCGACGTCGTGCTTTCGTTTGCCGCTGTCGTCGGTGGGATTTCGGCGTTTGACGAGGCCGTCGTAGGCGGCGGTGGCGACACCGGCGTCGAGGTCGCTGATGGCCTTGACGAGGTGCTTCTCGGCCCACGCGTCAGCGATCGCCAGCAGCTCGTCGACGGCGCGGCGGCGGGTGTCGGGGAAGCGGGCCGCGAGGGCGCGGGTGAGCGCCGCTTCTTTGTTGCCCTGGTTGAACGACCACAGCGTCTTGAAGGCTTCGCCGCGCACCTTGGCGGATTCGTCTTCGAGGGCGTCTTCGAGCAGCGCCGTGTGCTCTGACGTTTTGCCGGCTTCGGCGCTCTTCAACAGCGCTTCGAGACCGCGCACGCGGATGTCTTCGTGCGACGAGCGCAGGGCGACGTCGGCGACGGCTTTTTGGTCCGCTTCGGTGGTTTTGAAAGCGTCGAACGCGGCGGAACGCACGAGGGCGGCGCTGTCGTCGAGCAGCCACACGAGACGCGTGCGGGCGTCGTCGTTCTTGTAGGCCGACAGCAGCGTCGCCGCGTTCTTTCTGACTTCGGCTTCGGGGTGTCGCGTCAGCTGCAGCAACGCGCCGAGCGCGCGCACGTCGCCGAGGTTGGCCAGCACCCAGGCGCCGCGCATGGCGGTGTCGGGCAAGCGCGAAGCGAGGGCCAACAACAGCGGACGCTCGTCGTCGACGCCGACCTTGTCGGTGCCGTCGGCGGGCAGCTTGCTGAGCGCCGCTTCGGCGTCTTTGTCTTCGATCTTCTTGGCGTACTCGCCGCCTTCGATCTGGGCGACACGGCGGCCGATCTCGATGGTGCGACGGCCGAAGCTCTGGTCGCTCTTCAAGAACGCCAGCGGCTTGCGCAAGATGGCCGCGAGCGTGAACGCGCGCTCACGGGTGGTGAGATCGTCGTCGTCAAAGGCGCGGGCAAACAGGTCAGACAGGGCTGGGTCGCGGTGGTGGCCCAAGAGCGCGGCGCGGATGAGCGCGTCGAGGCGAACGGTGGCGTTGCCGCGCAGCAGTCCGGTGCGCAGCGCCTCGGTGCGCTCTTTCGAGACGGCGAGCAGGGCCTCAAGGGCGGTGGCGGCGACGGCGGCGTCGCTGTCGACGAGCTTGCGCGTGATCAGGCCGCCCACGACGCTGCTGCCCGCTTCGACGACCCCCTTGGAATTTGGGCTTCCACGCTTCGCCAATTCGCGAAGTGAGCGGATGCGCAGGTCGGCGTGCTTCGAGGCAAGGGCCGAGCGCGGGGCGGCGAATTTGTCGTCGGGGTCGAGGGCGTCGAGGGCCATGAAGGCGTCGCTGCGGACCTTGGCGTCGGCGTCGTCGACGGCGTCACGCAGCATGCGGCGGGCGGTGCGCGCCGGCAGCTTCGTCGGCTCGCGCTTGGCGAGTCCGTCGATGACGAGCGAGCGCGTCGTCGCTTCTTTGTCGTTCTTCAGGCGGTCTTCGAGCAGCGACAGCGATTCGTCGTCGTCGAGGCCGGCCAATTCGGCGACGGCTTCGTCGCGCTTGCTCTTCGCCCCAGAAGACGTGGCGCCGCCGAAGGTGTCTTTGATGCGGGCGAAGCCGTCTTCGAGGGCGGGGTGTCCGGCTTCCCAATCGTTGGGACCTTCGAACGACTTTTTGCGCACCTTGCGGTTGTCGCCGGCGAAGAACAGCAGGCCTGCGCCCGGCTTGCCCTGCTTCTCGACGACACAGAGGGTCGCGTAGCCGCCGCTGTCGCCGATCTCGTCGCTGCGGGGCTTCTTTCTGTCTTCGAGGCGCCACGCGCGCACGTTGCCGTCTTTGCCCGCCGAGTAGAGGCGGTCTTGCGTCGTGCCGTCGACGGCGGGGTCGCCGCTGCCGACGTAGACGAGGCCAGCGACGCCGCCGGCGTGGCCGCTGCTGTCGGCGCCGCGGGTCTCGCAGTCGGGCGCGCCCGTCAGGTACCAAAGCTTGATGGTGCCGTCGTCGCCACCAGAGGCGAGCCGTCCGTCGCGGGGCAAGAACGCGAGAGCATTCACGCCGCCGTCGTGGCCGGGCAGCTCTTTCACTTCGCCATTCAACGAAACGGAGAAGACACGAACCACGCCGTCGTCGCCGCCGACCGCGATGGATTTGCCGTCGGTGATGACCACGCGAAGCTTGCGCTGCGAGACCTGCTTTTTGCCGGACGTCTTGAGGTCGCCGTCGAGCACGACGACATTGCCGTCTTTCAGCGCGACGACGACCGACTTCGCGTCAGATGTGACGGCGAGAGAGGCGACCGCGGCGCCGACGTTGGCTTCGGCGGTGACTTTGGCTTCGTCGTCGAATTTTCTGACGATGCCGTCTTCGCCGCCGGCGAACCAGGCGCCCTTGGCGGTCTGGATCGCGTTGAGGCTGGTGGGCAACAACGTCGACGCCTTCGGCTTGTTGGCGACGTGGTCGAAGAGCGTGAACGCGGAGTCTCCGCGAGCACGACGTCCACCGACGGCGACGAGGCGGGCCGTCGCAGCGACGGCGTGGACCTTTTCAAAGTGTCCGAGAAAGGGACCGGCCATGGGTTACTCCGCCGCCGCTTGCGTGGTCGAGATGGTGGGACGCCCGTGACGGGCATCGATGGCGCACAGCGCCTGCAGACAGGCCTGCCACTCGCCGTCGGCGATGGACGCCGACATTTCTTCAAGCAGCGGGCGCACCAATTTCGCGAAGTCTTCGTCTTCGACGGCGAGGTCGCGCACGATCTGGACGACGCGGCGCTTGGCCACCGACGACGAGATGCGCTTGTAGGCGTTGTCTTCTTTCGCTTCCATGCTGCGGCCCGGCGGCAGCGCGAACATCACGCGGCGCAAGAACCAACGCAGGGCTTCGTCGTCTTTGAAGCGGTCTTGCACGTCGAGCACCGACGGACCCTTGAACGCCGACTTCGGCGTCCACGTCGTCGGGAAGTGCCGCGGACGGTGCTTCTCCCAGAGCAAGCGCACGGCGAACAAGCGCACTTCGCGGTCGGCCGTCGTCATCAACCAGGCGAGGCGCTCTTGGCCGCCGAGCTTGGCGTAGTGGCGCCGAATCAGCTCCATGCCTGCTTCGCGCACGGGGCGGCGGCGCGACTCGGTGAGCGGAAAGACGACCTCGGGCACGAGCTCGTCGACGGTGGCGGTGCAGGCGGGGTCGCTGGCGGCGTCGCCGGCCTTCAACATCGCGTCGAGGGCCAGGCGGCGCACGTCGACGGCGTCGGTGTCGGCGATCTCGCCGAGCCGGGCCATGGCGTTCCACCGGCGCAGCTCGACCTTGGCGATCGTGACGGCGAACTTGCGCACGTCTTCGCGGCCGTCTTTGAGACCGGGCCAAATGCGCTCGATCGAATAGGCCTCGCGCTTGAGCTGCGGCTTCAAGCCGATCAGCTTCGACTCGGGCTGCTGCTCGCCGATCTCGGGGTGGTGGCAGCGCAAGAAGGTCTGCGCGAACTTGCGCAAGAGCTCGCTCTCGGACGGCGACGTCGCCATCTCGAACAGCTTGGCTTCGCCGGCCTTCTTGTCGCCTGCGCTGCCTTCATTGGCGGGCGCGAAGTCGGCCGGGCCCATCGACTCGAGCAGGGTTCGGTTCGCAAAATTCTGAAGTGTCGAATCTTTGCGTTTCGCCAACGCGAGCAGCCACGGGATGCCGAGCTGCTTCGGGTTGACGAGGTGCTTGTTGCCGAGAATCGCCAGCGCGACCGACTGCAGGTCGCGGTCGAAGAGCAGGCCTTTGACGCGCTCGACGGCCGGCTGCGCCGACAAACCCGCAAACGCCTTGGTCTTCTCGAGCCAGCCCTCGATCTCAGAGGCCAGCTTGTCTTTCTTCTTCACCAAAATATCGAGCAGCCAGTCGGCGCCGATGTCTTTGCTGTCGAGCTTCTGAAAGGCCGCGATGGCCTCGTCGGGCAGGTTGTAGTCGTTCTCGAGACGGTCGTCTTCGAGGATGCGCTTCCACAAAGACGCCGGCAGCTGGTGCTTCTTGTCGAGCTTCAAGAACAGGTCGTGGCCGCCGTCGTCGTCGTCGAAGGCGAGGTCGACGACGAGGCCTTCGCCGAGCTCGGCGACGCTGAAGGCTTCAAGCAATGCTTTTTCGGCGAACGAGCTGAGCGTGTCGACGGCGAGCATGCTCTTGAGCAGGCCCGGTCCAAGGTCGCGCGGCTTCTGCGCCGTGAGAATGTCTTTCGCGAGCTCTTTGACTTCTTTCTGGCCAGAGCGCTTGGCGAAGTCGACGAGCTGGGCGTTGCCGATGTCTTTCGCGTTGGCTCTGGCGAGCTCGACGGCGAAGGCGCGGGCTTCTTTGCTGTTCGAGAGCAAGAGGCGCAGCACCGGCTGCAGCAGGCCGAGGCCGGGCAGCTGCGCGATGGCAAAGGCCGGCGACTTCTTGGCGATCTCGACGAAGATCTCGTGGCGGGCGTCGTTGTCGTCGGCGATGAGGGTCTTGACCCACGCCGCCGTCGGCTCTTTCGCGGCGTCGGCGTGCAGCTTCTTCAGCGCGGCCCACGCGGCCTTGACGGTGCTCGAGTAGCCGGCGCCCTGCACGATGAGAAACAGGGGCTCGGGCTTCAACTTCCACGCTTCGTGAAGCGACGGAGGGATGCCGTAGCTCTTGGCGGCGAACGACGACGAGATCTTGCCCGACGCCTTTGACCAACCCGGGTCGCGCAGGACGTACTCGGCGGCCCACCACGGGTAGAGCTCGGGGGTGGCGCGTCCGAGGTCGCGCAAGAAGCGCCAGGCGCGCTTGCCCATGTAGCTGCGGGTAGCGCCCGACGGCGACGCGTGGGCGCCCTGGACCTTGCCGTAGACGTTGGCCCAGGCGACGGCGTCGTGGCGCTCTTCGGCGAGCTTGCCGATGCGCTTGACCGCGCCGAAGAAGCCGATCTTCCACTCGACCTCGTCGATGCAGCGCAGGGCCATGGCGCGGCCGTCGTCGCCGCCGTTCAAGTAGAGGTCGGTGACGACGTCAGAGGCCTTGAAGCGCGGCGGCAGCGGCGCCTTCTGCGTCAAGAATTTCTTCCACACGTCGGTGGAGGCCTTGATGCGCTGGGCCTTCTGCCGCTTGCGACGGGCCACGTTGAGCGCCTGCACGAGGTCGTTCGTGCGCATCGTGCCGGCCGGCGGATCTTTGAGCGGCGGGTCGTCCTCGTCGAGGAGCTGCTGCAAGAGGCGGGGCGCATTGGGATCGTTGCCGCGAAGCGCCTTTTCGACGTCTTCGAAGCGAATTCCCTGGGGGGCGCCGTCGTCAGTGTCTTTCTCAACCATGGTTGTGGACCTCAGCGATCAGCGCGGTTCAAGCAGCGAAGAGGGCAGCGCGGCGGGCAACGACTTCGTCGCCGTCGTCGAGGCCCTTGAGAAATTTCTTGAGGCCGCCCTTCGGAGCCGCGGCGGCCTCGACGAAAGAGCGGACGCGGGCGAAGCGGGCGACGGCGGCGATGTCGCTGATGCGGCGGTCGACGAGGGCGGCGCCGACGCGCAGCGCGAGCTCGTCGGGGGGGCCGCCGTGGTCGGGCACGCCGCCGAGTCCTTCGTGCACGCCTTTGAGCGCGGCGATGGCTTTGGCGGCGGGGCCGCTCGCCTTTGTCCAACGGCCGAGCAGGCGGTCGAGGGCGGTGGCGGGCAGCTCGTCGAGCAGTCCCATCACCAGCGACAGCGGCAGGCCGGGCTTGCCGATGACGGCGTCGGCGACGGCGTCAAAGGCGTCGCCGAGGTCTTTGTGGGCGGCGAGCTCGACGCCGCGCAGGCGCTGCAGCGCGCGGCGGGCTTCTTTGGCGGCGACTTCGCGGCGCCACGAGCGCGACGACGCCGAGCGGGCGAACGCCTTGAGGCTGACGGTGGCGGCCTTGATCATGGCCGGCTCGAACGTCGTGGCGGCCACGAAGCGCGGCGGCATCTGCAGCTTCGCCGACGCCGCAGCAGCACCCTTGGCGCCCGCCGGCGGAGCAGCCGCAGCATCGCCCGTCGTCGTCGCGGCAGCGCCGCCAGCGGCGACCTCGACGTAGCCCTCTTTCAGCTTCTCGGTGATCTTGCGGGCCATCTCGTCGTTGGCTTCGTCTTCGTCGTCGAATTCTTTTTCTTTGGTCTGCCCGTCGGTGCCGAGGCGACCGAAGACGATCGTGAACGTCGAGTCTTCGACCTTGCACTGCCAGAACTTGGCGCTCGATCCACCGACGAACTCGAAACGACGCATGCGGTGATCTCCCAGATCTCGAGCCGACGAAAAGCGCGATCGAGTCACCCGTCTGACCGATCGAAGTCAAGCGCCGCACCTGCCGCGAAGTGTCGCCTGCGTCACTGACAAGAACGCAGCGCAGCCGGACGCGATGGGGAAGATTTGCTGCCGAACGGAAAATTCAATCGACAAAGTTCACTGTAGGGCAAATGACGCGCCGCGCGACCGGGCTCGTCGGAGCCACGACGCGGTTGTATGGAAATGTTGCACCACCTGTGCGCTGCCAGAGGCAAGATTGCGAGGCGCAGTCGCAGCTTCAGGAACGGTGCTTGGCGTACAGCCCATCGCGCCATTCGAGCAGCGCGCTGTATTTCGCGGCGAGGTGGGGCGCCTGCCACTGCGCCCGCGTCGCCGGCGGCAGCGGATACTTCGGGTGCTGCACGGGCATCACTGCTTGCAACAACAAACACGAGACGATGTCGGCCCACGAGAACGTGTCGAGCAGATACGGACGCCCACCGAGGGCGGCTTGCACGCGATCGATGTGCGCGCACGACGTCGCTTCGGCGGCGGCGAGGGCGGCTGTGTCGTCGACGGGCAGAGCGTATTTTTTCGCGAACCAACGCGTGCCGTAGCGCGTGACGGGGCGCAGCAGCGGGCGCATGAACCCCGGCGTGAACGGCGGCAGCTGTTCGTCGAGCGCCGCCGGCGAGTCGAGCAGTCGCCGCGTGATGAGGGCGCGTCCGGCCTTTGACCCTTGCTCGGCGTTCTCGATCCACGTCTCGATCGCGGCCTCGCTGCCGGGCGGGAAGAGCTTGCTGCCCTTGCCGATCTCGTCGGCGCGCCGCGCGATGTCGGTCGACGAGCCGTAGACGGCCCCGTCTTCGATCATGGCTGGCGTGGTCGCGCGTTCACCCGTCGACGTGTTGCGCAGCGAGCGCAGCTTGCGCTCGCCGATGAAGGGCTCGTGCACCACGCGCTTCCACGTCAGCCCGTGGTGGTCGAGCGCCCAGCGGGCCCGTTCGGTCCACGGAGAGATGGGCAGCTCGACGAGGATGCGCTCGGTCATGGTGCGAGCTAGGTCGAGGTCGGTGGCGCCGCAACGGCCCGCGGGGCATCGTCGCCCATGGCCTCGCCATCGTTGTTGCAGCGCTTCACAAAAGAGGCCGGCGGCGCCTACGTCGACGAGGCCGGCGTCGCTGTCGA
>JANNAY010001307.1:0-2803 GCA_031384945.1 Deltaproteobacteria bacterium | reverse complement strand
GAGGCCGCGGCTTGCGCAGCCTCTGCGTCGCGGGGAACGCCGTCGACCACGAAAAAGACGCGTTGCCCCGCTTGCTCGCCCTCGCCGCGGCCTACGGCGACGCCGACGTCAGCGTCGAGCTCGACACGTTTTCAGAGGCCGCGCTCGAGACGCTCACCGCGGCGTGGCTGAAGCTGGCCGCCTTTGGCGCGGGTCCGCTCTTCTTGCCTTCTTCGTATGTCGGCGCCCGCAACGCACTTCTCACTGCAAAATGAAAAGAGCACCCTGCGGTGCTCTTCTCGTTGCAGCCGGTGGGTACAAGCGCGGACCGGCGCTCAGTTCTCGATGATCGGCACGTAGTTGTTGGTCTGTCCGTGGGTGAGGCGAGCAGCGCGTCCCCAGTACTCGCCGCCAGCGGACCCGGAGCCCTTTTGGTCTTGGTACGGCACGAGCTTGCCCTGGCGCATGGTCGGGTGCCGCCGCCCTTGACGGTGCCGTCGTCGCCGACGGTGACGATGGCCCAGCCGAGGATGGCTTCTTCGCCCTTCTTGCCGTGGCCGACCAGATCGAACTCGCCGAGGTTGCCGCCGTCGTAGGCGGTGTGCAGCTGCCGGATGAGGTCGCCCACCTTGTAGACGCCGATGATCTCTTGGCCGGCCATCGCGCCGCGACCGAGGTTCACCGAGGCGTTCTTGTCGGGGCTCGGCTGAAACGCGATGATATAGTCAGAGGTGATTTGCTTGTCGCTCATCCCATGACCATACTTTTTATTGGTGCCTTCGGAGTGGGTCCAGAAGCTCCACGCGATTTCGGTTTTGGCTTCGCCTTCGCGTTGTCCCGCCGACACGGTGTTCTTCGCCAGCAGCTTTCCGAGACCGGGCTTCTCGGCGATCAGCTGCTCGATCTTTGGGTTGCTCTTGCGCAGGTGATCGAGGTTCACCGATGGGCCGGCAGCGCCAGGCGCGCCCACCGATGCAGGAGCCTGAGTTCCATTGGCGCGGCTGATGGTGTTGCCCATGTGATCTCCAAAGTGATGCTCGTGCAGAGCTGTGACGCAGTCGTGACTAGCGCGAACGACGCTGACTTGGCGTCGTTCACTGCTCATCCGCAGCAGAACGCCCCGCGGTTCATCAACGCGCCGCAGCACGCGATCTCGTTGGCGGCCGACGCTTGCGAGAGCCGAACAGGTCCTCTACTCCGTAGGAAGTACGGCACTTTCAGTTTCTTCAGTTTCTGTTGAACGAACTTTTCGCGGCACTGCAAGGCCGCCGGAACCGAACCGGAGCGACACGAAGATGGGTCTGCGTTTCAAGGCCGACAAAGAGCCCGCCCGCTTCTCGCCCAGCGCCCTGGTCGAAGCCGCACGACGCGTCCGCGAAGACTGCTTCGTCGTCGACAGCGACGACGGCGGCGTCGGCGTCGCCTTCGGCGGATCCGTCGCCCTCGACGGTGGCGTCGCCCTCACAGGCATGTTGCCCGCCATTTTTCCCGAGCACCTCGGCGATCGCGCGTTCTGCGAAGTGCACGGCTGCCGCTTCCCCTACGTCGTCGGCGAGATGGCCAACGGCATCGCCACGGCCCGCATGGTCATCGCTGCGCATGGCGCAGGGCTGCTGGGGTTCTTCGGCGCCGCGGGACTGCCGCCGCCGCGCATCCACGCTGCCCTCGACGAGATCGAGGCTGCCGTCGGTGCGTCGCGCTCGTGGGGCACGAACCTCATTCACAGCCCGCACGAGCCCGACCTCGAGCACGCCGTCGTCGACCTCTACCTGAAGCGCAACGTCACCCGCGTCTCGGCCTCGGCGTACATGGACCTCACGCCGATGGTCGTGCGCTACGCCGCCTCGGGCCTGCGCCTCGTCGACGGCAAGATCGTTCGCAAGAACCGCGTGTTCGCGAAGATCTCGCGGCCCGAGACCGCGCGCGCGTTTCTCGTGCCGATGCCGCGCGCGATGTTGCAGAAGCTTGTCGAAGACAACCTTCTCTCGACCGAAGAAGCCGCCCTCGCCGAACGCGTCTGCGTCGCCACCGACGTCACCGTCGAAGCTGACAGCGGCGGCCACACCGACAACCAGGCGCTGCCCTGCGTGTTTCCTGCTGTGAAGCAGCTGGCGCTCGAGCTGTCGCACAAGCACGAGACCCACGCCGTCACCGGTGAAGCCGTGCGCGTCGGCGCCGCTGGCGGCCTCGGCACCCCCGACGCGGTCGCTGCCGCCTTTGCCATGGGCGCTGCCTACGTGCTCACCGGATCGGTGAACCAGTCGGCCGTCGAGAGCGGACTGTCACCGCGGGGACGCGCCCTGCTCGGCGGCGTGCGCCTCGGCGACGTGACGATGGCGCCCGCGGCCGACATGTTCGAGATGGGCGTGAAGGTGCAGGTCTTGAAGAAGGGCTCGATGTTCGCGAATCGCGCACACAAGCTCTATGAAGTGTATCGCAATTCGGCATCGCTCGAGACCATCAACGCTGTCGACAAGAAGAAGATCGAGGGCGAGATGCTGCGCACCAGCGTCGAAGACGCCTGGGCCGCTACCCGCGCGTTCTTCGAGAAACGCGACCCGTCGCAGATCGTGAAAGCCGACCAAGATCCGAAACACAAGATGGCTTTGGTCTTCAGGTCGTACCTGGGTCAAGCGTCGAAGTGGGCCATCGCCGGCGACGACGGCCGCGCCCTCGACTTTCAGATTTGGTGTGGCCCCGCGATGGGCTCGTTCAACGCGTGGGTCGAGGGCACCTTCATGGCCCCCGTCGAGAACCGCACCGTCGCGCAGATCGGTTGGAACCTCATGGAAGGTGCCGCCGTCGTCACGCGCGCCCAGCAACT
>JANNAY010000250.1:0-5929 GCA_031384945.1 Deltaproteobacteria bacterium | reverse complement strand
GCGAACGCGAGCTCCATCCGCGCTGACGCCAACGACGCCTCGGCCCGCGAGAGCACGGGCGCCGTTTTCAGCAGCAAGATCACGAAGTTGCTGACGGCGTCTTTGGCTTGCGCTTCGGTGGCGCCGGCTTCGAGCGACTTGAAGGTGTTGAGCGCGCGGTTCAGGCCGCTCTTGCCGCTGTCGAGCAAGGCGAGGGCTTCGACGATGCTGTCGGCGGCGAGCACGGCGTTGACGGCGCCGACGGTGCCGGCGTTGCCGGCGAAGCCGCTGGCGACCTCGTCCATCATCGCGCTCGCCTGGTCTTGCAACCCCAGGTAGGGCACGAGCACCGCAAAGGCGTCTTCGAGCTTGCCCGCCTGCGCGGCGGCGAGAATCGACAGCTCGTCTTCGGCGGCGGCGGTGGCGATGGTCACCTCCATCCATTTGCGCTCGGCGGCGATGAGCTGGCCGGCGTTCTCGTACGCCTGCGCCTGTTTGAGCTCGTTGAAGATGGGCATGAACACCCACGACAACGACTGCTGCGCCTCGGGCGTCAACGACGCGATGGTCGGCTGGATGCGCGCGTAGCCGGCCTCGGCCGACGCCCGCCACATGTCGACGCGAATCTGCGTGGCCTGTTGCGCGTCGGCCGAGACGCGCACGTCGGCGTCGCTCGCCAGGGCGCGCACGCCCAGATCGACGCCGGTGAGCACGCGGTAGGCGTCGCGCACGGTGCGCACCTCGACGGTCTCCACGCCGAGCGACGCGCCCAGCGTCTCGAGGTCGACCATTTGACCCGTGCGCAGGTCTTCCGACATGCGGCAGCCCAGCGGATAGCCGAAGACGTGCTTGCCCTTCTCGGCGGCCCCCGCGAGCTTTTGCGGGATGCCGCCGACGGGCCCAGCGGTGCCGTCGGGGTTGATGGTGCCCGTCATCGTCACGTCGGGGCGCACGGCGTCACCCCGCAGCAGAGCGAGAAACGTCGCGGTGGTGAGCATGCCGGCCGACGGTCCGTTGACGTGGCCGCCGGTGCGCACGGTGAATTCGGTCGACAAAAACGGCAGCGCCGCCTGGTTCGACGCCGTGAACGCCGCGATCCAAGCCGTCGAGCGCCACTGCGAGCCCGCGCCGCCGGCGAATTCTTCGATGACGCCGACGCTGGCGCCGGGGGCGCTGTTTTTGTCGACGCGCAGCATCGCCGGCGACGTGCCGCCACGAGCGCTGTCGGTGCCAGCGGTGCCGGAGAACCAGACGAAGTCGACGGTGGCCTCGCGGCGTCCGGTCAGCGGCTGCACAGGCCCCGTGTTCGTCGTCGTCGTCGCCGGCGCATACGCAGGCGGCGTCGTCGTCGTCGTCGTCGGCGGCGGCTTCCCCGTCAGCGACGTCGGAAACACCGGCATCGCCGGCGGCGGCGGCAGCCCCTGCGCAAACGCCGGCGTGGCGGCGGGGACGGCGAGGGCGACGACGGCTGCGAGGGCGATCCGCTTCATGGACAGCAGCGTCGCCGGAACGCGCCGGCCTTCTCAAGCGAGCGCCCCAGACTGTTCGGCGTCGGACTTTCTGGTTCGAGTTTCTCGACGTCACCGCTTCCGGGGGCGCGCCCGGCCGCGGTAGGTGAGCAGCCCTGCTCATGGGCGGTGCAGCCCTCCGTCCCTGCAGGAACACGAGGTGCCGATGCTGCTGACGATCTCGATGACCGCGACGCCCCACGGACCGGCGACCGACCTCGGCTTCTTGCTCGGCAAGCACCCGCAGCGGCTGCAAGAAAAGTCATTGGCGTTCGGCACCGCCACGGTGTTCTTTCCGAACGCCACCGCAGACCTCTGCACCGCCGCCCTCGTCGTCGACGTCGACGCGCTGTCGCTCACCCGCCGTGGTCCCGGCGCTGCCGCGCTGCAGCCGTACGTCAACGACCGCAGCTACGTGTCGTCGTCGTTCACGGCAGTGGCCATCGCCCAGGTGTTTCGCTCAGCGCTGCAGGGCACGTGCAAAGAGAGGCCCGCGCTGGCGCAGACGGCGTTGCCGTTCGTCGTCGAAGTCAGCGTCGTCGGCGCCCGCGGCGACTTCGTCAGATCCGTCTTCGAACCCCTCGGCTACGCCGTTGTCGTCGACGACGTCAGCGGCAACGCCTTTGTCGACGACGGCGCCCTCGTCACGCTGCGGCTCACGCAGACCATCCGTTTGAGCGAGCTGCTCTCGCACCTCTATGTGCTCTTGCCCGCCCTCGACGACGACAAGCACTACTTCGTCGGCAAAGACGAGGTCGAGAAGCTGCTCGATCACGGCAAGGGATGGCTCGAGGCGCACCCGCACAAAGAGCTGATCACGCGGCGCTACTTGAAGCACCTGCGCTTTCTCGCCGACGAGGCGCTCGACCGCCTTGACGTCGACGATGAAGCCGACGCCGACGAAAAAGAACAAGCCGTCGAAGCAGCCGTCGAAGCAGCCGGCGCAGGCGCAGAGAAGAAGAAGTCGCTCAACGACCTGCGCCTCGATCGCGTGGCCGAGGTGCTGCGCGAGCGCGGCGTCACGCGCGTCATCGATCTCGGCTGTGGCGAGGGAAAGTTATTGAAGCGCCTCTTGAAGCAGCCCGAGCTCACCGCCATCGCCGGTGTCGACGTCAGCATCCGGGCGCTGCAGATCGCGAAAGAGCGGTTGAAGTGGGAAGAGCTAAAGCCGTTGCAGAAGGCGCGGCTGTCGCTCTTTCAGGGATCGCTGACGTACCGCGACGCCCGCTTCTCAGGCTTCGACGCTGCCGTCTGCGTCGAGGTCATCGAGCACCTCGAGCCCTCGCGGCTGCGCTCGTTCTCGCGCGTCGTCTTCGGCGCCGGCAACCGCGTCGTGGTCGTCACCACGCCGAACGCCGAATTCAACGTCCGCTACGAAGGGCTCACCGGCATGCGCCACAGCGACCACCGCTTCGAGTGGAGCCGCGCCGAATTCGCCGACTACTGCAAGCGCGTCGCCGACGAATACGGCTACGAATTTGTCGTCGAAGGCATCGGCGACGTCGACCCGAACGAGCCGAACGACGCGGCCGATGTGGGCGCGTCGACGCAGATGGCCATCTTCGAACAGAAAGCGGGGTGAGCACATGAAACTCGAAATTCCCGAGCTCTCTCTCGTCGTGCTCGTCGGTGTCTCTGGGTCCGGCAAGTCGACGTTCGCGCGCAAGCACTTCAAGCCCACCGAAATTTTGTCGTCTGACTTCTGCCGCGGCCTCGTCGCCGACGACGAGAACGATCAGGCGGCGACGACGGCGGCCTTCAACGTGCTGCACACCATCTTGCGCGAGCGGCTCAAGGCCGGTCGCTTGACGGTCATCGACGCCACCAACGTGCAGCCCGAAGCCCGCGCCCCGCTCGTGCAGATCGCGCGCGACCACCACCTGCTGCCGGTCGCCATCGTCGTCGACGTCGACGAGCGCATCTGCCACGCCAGAAACGCCGCCCGCGCCGACCGCCAATTCGTCGCGCACGTGGTGCGCATGCAGTCGTCACAGCTGCGCCGCGGCGCGCGCGGGTTGCGCGAAGAGGGCTTTCGCCACGTGTACCGGCTGCTGAGCGTTGACGACGTCGACGCCGCCGTCGTCGACCGCACGCCGCTGTGGAACAACCTCAAGCACCTGCGCGGCCCCTTCGACATCATTGGCGACGTGCACGGCTGCCGCGAAGAATGTGAGCGACTGCTCACATTGCTCGGCTACGACCTCGCGACGCTCACGCACCCGCAGCAGCGCACCGCCGTCTTCGTCGGCGACCTCGTCGACCGCGGACCGGATTCACCCGGCGTGCTGAAGCTCGTCATGAAGCTCGTGCGCGCGGGCACGGCGCTGTGCGTGCCCGGCAACCACGAGGTGAAGCTGCTCAAGTTTCTGCAGGGCAAGAAGGTCGCGCTCAAGCACGGCCTCGAAAAGACCGCCGAACAATTCGACGCCGAAGACGCCGCCTTCAAAGCCGATGTCGTCGAATTCGTCGACGGCCTCGTCTCCCACGTCGTCCTCGACGGCGGCGCCCTCGTCGTCGCCCACGCCGGACTCAAAGCCGAGATGCAGGGCCGCGGCTCGGGCGCCGTGCGCCAATTCTGTTTGTTCGGCGAGACCACCGGCGAGACCGACGCCTTCGGATTGCCCGTCCGCTACAACTGGGCCGCCGACTACCGGGGCAGCGCCACCGTCGTCTACGGACACACGCCTGTGCCCACGGCGACCTGGCTCAACCGCACCATCTGCGTCGACACCGGCTGCGTCTTCGGCGGCAAGCTGACCGCCCTGCGTTGGCCCGAGAAGCAGATCGTCTCGGTCGACGCCGTGCGCGAGCACTACCCGCCGACGCGGCCGCTGGCGCCGCCGAAGCGCGAAGACCGCCTCGTCGACATCACCGACGTGCAGGGCAAATTCATCGTCAACACCCGCTACGGACGCAACGTGACGATCCGCGAAGAGCACGGCGCCGCCGCGCTCGAGGTCATGTCGCGCTTCGCCGTCGATCCTGAGTGGCTCGTCTACCTGCCGCCGACGATGTCGCCGGTCGAGACGTGCGACGCGTCGTCGGCAGAGGCCGCGTACCTCGAGCACCCGCACCAGGCGTTCGCCTACTTTCGCGACGAGGGCGTCGCCGAAGTCGTCGTCGAAGAGAAACACATGGGCTCACGCGCCGTCGTCGTCGTCTGCAAAGACGTCGCCGCCGCCGTCCGCCGCTTCGGCGTCGACGCCGAATTCGCCAGCGCCGCCGGCGTCGTCGTCACCCGCACCGGGCGTCAGTTCTTCAAACACAAGCTCGTCGAAGCCCAGCTGCTGCAGCGCCTGCGCGAGGCCGTCGATCGCGCCGGTCTGTGGTCTGAGCTGCAGACCGATTGGCTCGTGCTCGACTGCGAGTTGATGCCGTGGTCAGTCAAGGCCCAAGAGCTGTTGAAGACGCAATACGCGCGCACCGGCTGCGCCGCCGAAGCCGCCTTGAAGGCCGTCGTCGACGTCGCCAGCGCCACGCCCGCAGCTGCTGCGCTGTTGGCGCGTTTTCAAGAGCGACAAGAGAACGCCCGCGCCTTCAACGACGCCTGGGCCCGCTACTGCTGGGACGTCGCCTCCGTCGACGACCTGCGGCTCGCGCCCTTCTGCTTGCTGGCGAGCGAGGGCGCCGTGCACGACGACAAAGACCACGTCTGGCACCTCGCCACCTTGTCGCGCCTCATCGATCCCATCGTGCAGCACACGCGGCACCGCGTGGTTGACGTCGACGACGAAGACGCCGTCGCTGCCTGCGTGCGCTGGTGGGAAGACCTGACGCAGAGCGGCGGCGAGGGCGTCGTCGTCAAACCGCGCCGCTTTCTCGTCGAGGGTTCGCGCGGAATTGTTCAACCTGGGTTGAAGGTCCGCGGCCGCGACTATCTCCGGCTCATCTACGGCATGGACCACACGCTGCCCGAGAACCTCGAGCGGCTCCGTCGTCGTTCCGTCGGTGCCAAGCGTTCGCTGGCGCAGCGTGAGTTCATGTTGGGGCTCGAGGCGCTGCACCGCTTCGTCGATCACGAGGGTGTCCACGCCGTCCACGCCTGCGTCTTCGGCGTCCTCGCCTTGGAGAGTGAGCCCGTCGACCCGACGCTCTAGTCGCGCAGGCACAGCGGCCTGCGCCACCCGCGCAGCGGCACAGAGATGGTGCAGGCCTCCGCGCCTGCACGACAAAGTCAGCGGCGCGTGAAGTTCAGCGTGGCCGAACCATCGCGGTTCTCGACGACGGTGGCCTTGAAGTCGTTCTTGTCGTTGACCTTGTCAGCGAGACGCTCGGCGCAGTCGATGGCCGACCAACCGCGGGCCGTATCGATCGAAAACAAGCGGTGGTTCTTCTTCGTGTAGTCGGTCTCACCGGTGACCGTCGTCGTCGGGGCGGTCTTGATGTCGAGCGAAAAGCCCATGCCGCGGGCGACCTCATAGCTGCGCGGCACGCCGAACTCG
>JANNAY010001180.1:0-8281 GCA_031384945.1 Deltaproteobacteria bacterium | reverse complement strand
GCCCGCGACAATGCCCCGGTGATGCCCTCTCCGCGAAGCGTGAGAGGGTGGCGCGCAGCGCCGGGTGAGGTGTCGTCGACGACGATCACCGGTGAGCGACGTCTCGCGCCCTTCGATGTTCGCGGCTAGAAGGGCCCATGGCCCGCTGGCTCCTCCTCGACACCGCGACGCCCGTCGCCGTCGTCGGCCTCTACGACCTCGGCAGCGACCTCGACAGCAGCGCCGTCGTCGTCGAAGTCGTCCTCGACGTCCCGCAGCGGCACGCCGAGGCCCTGCCCGCCGCCGTCGAGCGCGCCCTCGCCCACGGCGCCGTCGACGGCATCGGCGTCGGCGTTGGCCCCGGCTCTTTCATCGGCGTGCGCACGGGCATCGCGTTTGCCAAGGGGCTGGCGCGCGCCCGCGGGGTGCCGCTGGTGGGCATCCCGACGCTGCAGGCGCTGGTGGCCTCGTGCGACGTCACCGGCGCCGTCACCGCCGTCATCGACGCCAAACGCGGCGAGGTCTACGTCCAATCCTTCGTCGATGGCGTCGCCGTCGACGACGCCCGCGCCTGCGTCGCCGCCGACGTCAGCGGCGTCACAGCACCGCGCAGCGGTCCGTCGCTGGCCGGCATGGGGCGGGTGCTGCGGCAGGTGCTCGCGTCACAGCCCGGACGCGATGAGCGCGGGTCGCTCGTTCCTGTCTATGTACGGGCGCCGGATGCGAAGCTGCCGGCGGTGGATCCGCGGGCCGGACTCGCCTCGGTCGCTGGTGTGTTGGAGGGCGCGTGATGATTGTCGACGTCGACGACAAGACCCGGCAGCTGCGACAGCGGCTCGACGCCCTCTTGCGCGAGCACGGCGACATCAAAGAGCGCGTGAGCGAATACCAACGGCGGCGCTGGCTCTCGCCCGGTGAAGAGCTCGAGCTGCGCACGCTGCAGCGTCTCAAGCTGCGCAAGAAAGACGAGATCGCGGTGGTCGAGCGCGAGTTGACCGCGCTCGAGACCACGCTGCGACTCGACTGACGCTCAGCGCTGCTGGCGAAGACGGCGGCGGAAGACCGGCACCGAGATCGAGAGCAGCACGAAGAGCTGAAAGAACGCCTTCTGTGACGTGCACGACACCGCGACGGCGGCGCATTCGCCGTCGACGCAGGTGAAGGCCGAGCACTCGTCGTCGGACGAGCAGCTGGCGCCCGCCTCTTTCGCCTGCTCGCAGCTGCCGCTGCTGTTGCAGAACAAGCCGGTGTCGCAGGCGACGGTGACGCAGCTGTCGCCGAGTCCGGGGATCGCCACGCAGGCCTCATCGTTGAGGCAGGTGAAGCCGTCGGCGCAGCCGAAGTCGACCGAGCAGGCGCCGGCGGTCGGGGCGGCGCCGCAGGTGTCGACGAGGCAGACGTTGCCGTCGCTGCATTCGCCGTCGGTGGCGCAGGGGTCGCCTGCGACGCCGGCGCGGCAGAGGCCGTCGACGCAGTTGCCTTCGAGGCAGGCGAAGGTGGTGGCGTCGCCGCAGGCCGCGCCGAGGGCGGGGCGGGCGACGCAGACGCCGTCGGCGCTGCAGTCGAGAGAGTCGTCGCCGCACTCTTCGACGTCGGCGCAGGGGTCACCGACGCCGCCGCCCGCGGCGCACGCGCCGTCTTTGCAAACGAGGTTGTGGCGGCAGTCTTCGGTCGAGGCGCAGTCGTCGGCGGGGCCACCGCGGTCTTGGCAGGTCGTCGTGCCGGCCCCCGACGGACGGCAGACGCTGCAGCCCTGGGCGCAGACGTCGACGTCGAGGTCGCAGACGGCGTTGTCGGCGACGAGCACGGCGCAGCGTCCGGCGCGGTCGCAGGTGGTGGTGGGGTTGCCGTCGGCGTCGGGCAAGCGGACGCAGTCGGTGGCGTCGCTGCAGTCTGCGCCGAGGGCCAGCAGCGCGCGGCAGCGGCCCACGGGCTCTTCGCCTTCGCCTTCGCCTTCTCCTTCTCCTTCTCCTTCTCCTTCGCCTTCGCCTTCGCCTTCGCCTTCGCCTTCGCCTTCGCCGCCGGAGGGGAGCTCGAAGTTGCAGCGCAGGTCGTCGCCGCACTCGTCGGAGAATTCGCAGGGTGAGCCGTCGGACGGCGGCGGGGTGGTGTCGGTGGCGCAGCGGAAGTCGTCACCGCAGAACAGGCCCTCGGCGCAGGTGCGGGCGGGGGCGTTGATGAAGTCGACCTGCGGCAAGCAGTCCTCGCCGACGGCGGCGGGAGCCGTGCACGTCAGCGCCTGCGTGGTGATGTCGACGGCCTGGCAGAGCAGGTCGCCGGTGCAGTCCCACTCTTGTTCACACGGGTCACCGTCGCCCTGCAGCGAGGCGAAGAGCGCGGCGCAGGCGTCGGGCAGCGCGGTCTGGCCTTCGGGCTCGAACGCGGAGCACTCGACGACGTTGGCGACGTTCATGGTCACGCGGCCGCCATCGAGGGCGCGCTGAAAGTCTTGCGCCGTCGTGTTCGCCGGGTCGCGGCAGCCCTCGATGAGCGCTGGCAGCGCCTCGTCGGGGATGAGCTTCGGCGCGACATCGTCGGCGGAGCAGCGGAAGAAGCCGCCGCCGAAGATGGCGCCGATGAATTCGCTTTGTCCGCGGGTGTAGATGGCGCAGAGGGTGGCGGCGTCGTCGCTGATGACAGCTTCGCCTTCGCCTTCTTCGCCTTCGCCTTCTTCGCCTTCGCCTTCTTCGCCCTCACCTTCGACGGTGATCGGCGGCGGCTCGTTGCACGCGGCGGCGAAGAAGCAGGCTGAGACGACGAGAGACGCGGCCAACGAGGCCCGCGGAAGCAACGACATCATGGATTTCCTCCTCCAGAGAACGGAAGAACGGGTACCACTCCCCCGGTGGTCCGCAACGTCGTCACCGGCCGTCAACGCAGGTTGGTCAGGGCCTTTTGCGCATCGGCGACTGTGTCGACGACGGTGAAGAGGTCCATGTCTTCGGGCGCGATCAGCTTGCGCTCGGGGCTGATCATCGTCTGCTGCCAGGCCGCGAGGATCGGCTTCCAGTAGTCGCTGCCGACGAGGACCAGCGGGCGCTTGGGCATCTTGCCGGTCTGCATCTGGCACAGCACGGTGGCCATCTCGTCGAGACCTTTGAGGCCCGAGGGCAAGCAGACGTAGGCCTCGGCCGCGCGCAGCAACAGCTCTTTGTGCGGGATGCGCTCTTGAAAGGTCGCCGCGGGCTTCGGCATCGACGACGAGCCAGTGGCAGACGCAGCCCACTCGATGACCTGCACGTTCTTCTTGGACGCGCCGGCGGCCTTGGCGGCGTCGACGACAGCGACGCTGCCGCTGCCGGCGTCGCCGACTCTGACAGCGACGCCCTTGCCGGCGACCGCGGCAGCGAGGCCTTTGACGACCGCCAGCGCAGGGTCGTCGGCCCGCAACGATTCACCGCCGATGAAAGCGACAGCCGGCCGCAGGCTCTTCATGCCTTTGGTTGCCAGGTCGACCTCTTTCAACAGCGTGGTTTCGAGCGCATCTGGTGCCTGCTCAAAGCCCTTCGTCGTCGTGCCGGGCGCGGGCGTGAGCATGTGATCGAGCAGCGCTTTGGGATCGTCGGTGACGAACAAACGCGCGAAGTGCTCGGGCTCGATCAACTTTCGGTCGTCGACGGCCACCTTCTTCAAAGCGTTCATCGTCGGCTGCCAGAATTCGACGCCGACGGCGCCCAACGGATCGCTGAGCTTGCCTTTCGCCGACAAGGTCCAGATCTCAAAGAGCTCGTCGAGGGTGCCGAAGCCACCGGGAAACGTGACGACGCCGCGGGCGTTCTCGTAGAGCGCGAGCTTGCGAAATGGAAAGAGCTGAATCTCTTTCGCGACCTCGATGACGGCGTTGAGCTTCTGCTCGTGGGGCAGCTTGATGTTGAAGCCCTGCGTGCGCGTGTCGTCGAGGCTGGCGCTGTCGCCGAGGCCTTCGATGTTGCGCAGCTGCTCGGACGGCGCCGGGTGCACGCCCTCCGCAGCGAGGTCGTTGCGCCGTTGCACGTAGCCCTCGGGCACCGACTGCATGATGCCGGGACCGGCGCCGGTGCGGGGCGGCACCCCGCGCTCGGCGAGCAGGCGGCCGATCTCTTGCGAGATCGCGTAGTACGGATCGCCGGCCTTGATGCGCGCGCCGCCAAAGAACGTCAGCGCCGGCGGCAGCGTCTTCAACGTCGTCAGCGCCACCTTCAGGTCGGCCTTGAGCTGCGCGCGGTGCGCGGCGATCGGGTCGCGCAGGTCGATGCCGCCCCTGGCCGCCGGCACATGCACCGTCGACGATCCGCCGCTCTGGCCGACGACGCTGATGTTCGACTGCAGCTGCGCCGTGGTCGCGAGCAGCTTCACCGCAGGCGTTGTCAAAGGCGTCGCCGTCTCAGCCTTCGACACCGACGTCGTGCCGGACGTGGCAGTCGTGGTCGAGACTTCACGTGTAAGTGAAGGTGCGATCGTGGGCTTGCCGATCGGAATCATGGCGACAGCATGCCACCGACGTCGACAACTGGAGCCATTTTCTTGAGGGTCGCGATCGGCGCGTGGTAGCTGAGAGCATGCGTCCGGTTCATGTTCTCGTCGTCGGTGCCGGCCTCGTCGCCGTGATCATCGGCGTCGCTTTGTTCTCGCCCACCGGCCTCTCCCGCCTCGCAAGAATGCAAGAGGAAGAGCGCGCGCTCACCGGCCAGGTGGCGCAGAAGCAGAAAGAGAACGAGCGTCTCGTCGAAGAGACGCGCCTGCTGCAGGGCGACAGCGACGTCAGCAAAGACGTGCTCGAGAAAAAGGCGCGCGAAGACCTCGGCTACACCCGCCCCGGCGAGGTCGTCGTCGTCGTTCCAGCTGACGCCGCGGGTCCCCGTTGAGCGCGGCGCCCGGCACCTCGACGCCGCCGCGGTCCGCGCGCGCCCCGCGCCGAATCGCGCGCGCGGTGCAGAAGAAAGTTCCCCTCGACGCGTTCGGCGACGCCGGGCCGGTGTCGTCGTCGACGAAGCGGTCGGCGCAGCAGAAGACGCAGAAGCAGCCGAAGCAGCCGAAGCAGCCGCGGGCCGTCGTCGTCCTCGGCGCCGTGGCCATCGTCGTCGGCTGCGTCGCTGGCGTCTTCCACGTCAGCATCGTCGCCGGCGTCTTCGCCACCGCGGTCGCCGCTGGCGCCTGGCTGTCGGGCCGTACCCTCTCGAAATTCCTCCCCTTTTTGGCCCTGGTCGCGGGCGCCGCCACTGCTGCCGCGCTCTCGTCGCCCGGTGCAGGCATCGCTGGCGTCGACTTCGCCGACCAGCTCGCAACGCTCGCAGCGCCGGTGCTCTTCGCGGCGTGCTGCACCTTGGGCTTCGGCATGTTGCCGCGCTCGATGGTGTTTCTCGCCGTCAGCGGCGCGCGCCGCAGCGAGCAAGCCCGCGCCGACGCTGAGGTGCTGAAGCTCATCGACGACGCGCGCCTCTTTCGCCGCCTCGGACGCACGCGCAACGACGACGACAACGACAACGACGAAGCCATCGCCGACGTCGGACTCGCCGTCGCGCAGCGCGATCGTCTCTATCGACTGCTGCGGCTGGCCGAACGCGGCATCAAGAACACTGCCGTCGTCGCGGTCTACGTCGTCGATGACGCGGCGACGTCGCTGGTGCTGTGCGAGCAGCTGGTGTCGGTCGACGCCGCCAACGTCGAGCGTCTGCCCCTCGGCGGACGCGGCGTCGGCGCTGCCGGGTTGGTGGGCCTGTGCTTCACGCGGCGCGCGCCCCTGCGCGTCGTCGACGGCGGCGAGACCGGGGCCGCGCTGAAGGCGCACCGCAAATCCGGACCACCACCGGCCTCGGTCTTGTGCGTGCCCTTGTTGGCTCGCGGCGGCGCCTGCCGCGGCGTCGTCGTGGTTGACCGCAGCGACGCCGTCCCCTTCGGCACCGACGACGAAGCCTTCGCCCACGCCCTCGGCGCCGAATTTCTCGAAGGCCTCGCCGGCGAAGAGATCGTCGACGACCTCGAGGCCGACCGCCGGCGCACCGCCCGCGTCTACGCTGCCGCCCGCGCCCTCGCCGGCGTCACCCGCACCGCCGACGTCGTCGAGGTCGCCGCCGACGCCTTTGCCGGCCTCTGCGCCTCCGTCGCCGTCGTCGACCTCATCAGCAAAGACGCCGACAAAGACGGCAAGACCGACGCCCGCGTGCTCGCCGCCACCGGCCTGCTCGCACCGTTGACGGCCGGCGCCGTCGCGGCCGACTCGTTCGCCGCCCGCGCCGTCGCCGAGCAGACGACCCTGCCCCACACGTCGCTGGCCAAGGCGCAGCCGCGTCCGATCTTGTTTCAAGGTGACGGCGTCGACACCGGCGGCCTCGTCGACGTGCGCGTCGTCCCCCTCGTCTCTGCCGGCGAAGCCCGCGGCGTCGTCGTCGTTGCCACCAACGACAAATTCGGCGCCGGCGTCGTCGACGCCGTCAAAGCCGTCGCCGACGTCGTCGCCCTCGCCCTCGCCAGCGCCCGCGCCTTTGACGCGGTCGAAAAACAAGCCACCACCGACGGACTCACCGGCGTCGCCAACCGCCGCGCCCTCGACCGCCGCCTCGACGAAGCCGTCGCCCGCGCCAAGCGCTCGAACCAGCCGCTGTGCGTGCTGCTCACCGACGTCGACCACTTCAAGAGCGTCAACGACGCCTGGGGCCACGCCACCGGCGATGAAGTGCTCAAGGGCGTCGCGAAGTCACTCGAAGAACAAGCCCGCGGCACCGACGTCGTCGGCCGACTCGGCGGCGAAGAATTCGTCGTCGTCTGCGAAGCCACCGATCTGCAAGGCGCGCTCACCGGTGCTGAGCGCATGCGCCTCGCCATCAAGGCGCTGTCGTTCGAGACCGCCAAGGGTCCGCTGTCGGTGACGTCGTCGTTCGGCGTCGCGCTGTGGATGCCGGGCGAGTCGGGCCACGACGTGCTCGAGCGCGCCGACCAGCAGCTCTACAAGGCCAAGTCGCGCGGCCGCGACCGCGTCGTCGGCGAGTAGCCGATTCTCAACCGCAGGTTGATGATCAGCAGAGTTCGCTCAAGAACGATCGCAAGAGCGCGGGCGACTCGAACCACAGGGCGTGACGCGGAATGCGATCGCCCACCGTCGACGCCAACGACGGATCTGGCAGCGCCGCCAGCATCGACACATCCGTCGTGTCGTCGCCGGCGGCAAAGACGCTCACGTCTTCGTCAACGGTGTGCAGCGCGGCGATGGCGAGGGCCTTTGAGACGCCGCGCGGCACGACCTCGAAGACGCAGTTGCCGTCGATGAGCCAGGTGCCCGGCCCGCCGACGTCGGCGAAGGTCGACTTCAACGCCGCGCGCGTGGCGTCGTCGATGACGGCGTTTCTGTAGTGAAACGCGACGCCATGGTCTTTGTGCTCGACGCGCGCGCCGGCGTGGCGGGCGGCAGCGTCGTCCATGGCGCGGGTGACCGCCGAGAGGTCGACGTCGGGGTGGGCCAACAGCGACCACGGATGCGCGTGGTCGCGGCGCAGCCAGAGCCCATGCTCGGCAGACAGTCCGATGGGCAGACCGCCCAGCCACGCAGCGAGCACCGGACGTGGACGGCCGCTGACGACGACGACCTCGGTGTCGTCGCGGGCCGCGAGCCGCTGCAAGAGCGCCCGCAGCTCATCGTCGGGCGTCGCCAACTCGGGCTGCGGCGCGAGCTCGACGAGGGTGCCGTCATAGTCGAGCAGCAGGCGGCGTCGGCGCGCCGATCGCAGGCGCGCCAACACCTCGCTGCGGGCCGCCAGGTGCGCTGCCAGAGGGGCAGCCGCGTCATGCAGCACGCTCAGCCTCCGGCGGGGGCAAGCGCGACAAGAGCGCGTCGGCCCAACGCTGCGGGCTCTCGTCTTCGACGGCGGCGCGCAGGCGGTGCATGCGCAAGCGCCGCTCGTCCTCGCCCATCTCGACGGCACGCAGCAGCGCGCGCGCCGTGCCTTCGAGGTCGTACGGGTTCACCAACACCGCGTCTTTGAGTTCTTCGGCGGCGCCAGCGAATTCGCTGAGCACGAGCACGCCGTCGCCATCGACGCGGGCGGCGACGAACTCTTTGGCGACGAGGTTCATGCCGTCGATGAGCGGGTTCACGACCATCACGTCGGCGGCGCGGTAGAGCGAGAGCAGCTCGTGCTGTTGATAACCGTAGGTCAACAATCGAATGGGCACTGCCCCCGCCAACGTCGACTGCTTGCCGTTCACGCGTCCGACGATCTGCTGCACCTGCTTCTGCAGCTCGGCATAGGCCTCGACGTTCTCGCGGCTTGGCACGGCGATCTGCACCAGCGTCACCTTGCCGCGCAGCTCGGGCGCGAGCTCGAGCAAG
>JANNAY010001110.1:0-2682 GCA_031384945.1 Deltaproteobacteria bacterium | reverse complement strand
CGCTGCCGACGACGAGGGCGGTGCGCACCGGACGTGACGTGACGAAGCGCCCGCGCCCGTCGAGCTGCGGGCGGCCCGGCAGCGCATCGATCAGCGCGGCTTTGTCGCCGCGGTAGAGGATGGCTTCGCGTTCGTCGTCGGTGACGGCGCTGACGTCGTGGGCGCGGTGTTCGAATGTGCGGGCGACGCCGCCGTGGTCTTCGTCGACGTAGGCGAAGGTGACGACGTGGGTGTCGCTGCTGTCGCCGCTGCCGGGTTCGACGCGGGTGTCTTTGACGGTGGCGAAGCCGCGCGCGCCGGCTTTGAGCAGCATCAGGTCGTCGTGCTTGCCGCGCGCGAAGCCGACGCCAGCGCCGCTGAGCACGACGATCATGCCCAGCGTGAGGATGAGCACGCCGGGCGTCGACGCGCGCTGCCGCCCACCGTTGAGCACGAGGTGGCGCCGGGCGCCGTCGTCGTCGTCGAGCACGTCGATGGCGGCGCCGTCTCTGGGTTCGTGGCCGTCTCTGAAGTAGCTGTCGACGCCGACGCGTTTGCCGTCGACGTCGCAGGCGGCGCTGACGTGCCAGACGGTGACCTTGCTGCGGTCGTCGTCGTCGAGCGCGAAGGCGATGACGCTGCCGACGACGCAGGCGCCGACGACGACGTCATCGCTGTCGAGGTTGACGTCGGCGTCGCCGGCGGTGGCACCAAAGGCGACGCAGGCGACGACGAAGAAGCCAAAGGCGGGCAACGCTCTCGCGCAGACGATGTCGATGGCGAGCGGCGTCGAGACCTGGCGCGGTCGCTCGGGCAGGCCGGGGACGGCCACCGAGGTCAATTCAGCCTCGTCCAGCAGCCGTGAGCACGGCGGGGCCGAAGCGCTGCGGCGGACCGATCTGCAGCGGCTTCACCGCCGGCTTCGGCAGCTTCGTCGGCTTGCGCCCGGGCTTGCCTGGCTCTTTCTTCGGGCCGGGGTCTTTGCGGCGCATGCGCGGCGGCGGCGGACCTTCGCTGGGCTTCACGCCCTCGAGGGCCAACGCGCGCAGCTTGCCGTCGACGAGCGACAAGAAGGCCTCGAGGTCGCCGCGGGTGGCGAGCTGGGCTTCGATCCAGCGCAGCGGGCCCTTCTTCGGCGTCATCTCGTAGAGCGCGCGGGCGCGCTGCGAGAGGCGGTTGTCGTTGTCGAGGTAGGCGCCGACCTTGTCGCCGACGCCGACGAGCCCCATCAGCGGGTTCTGCGCGAGGTAGATGCCGCAGACGGTGACCTCGCCGATGCAGAAGCGCGGTGCCCAGCCCGACGACGGGCCGTACCAATACATCTCGGGGTAGAGGTTTCGCTTCTTCAGCTCTTCCAGGCACTCCTGGTAGCGGGGCCAGCGCGAGCCGAGGATCTTCTGCAGGCTCTCGTCATCGGGGATGAAGTCTTTGTCTTTGAGGGGGCTTTTGGCCACGAACGCTCCACACGCTTGAAGAAGAGGTCCGCAATCTGACACAAGCCCGCGACCGCGTCCAAACGACGTCGTCACGCACCCTTTCAAAGGCTCAGTGCAAGCCGCGGGTGAGCACGGGCAGGCCGAGACCCAGGCCCTCTTGCAGAAACTCGTCGAGGATCCACGCCGTCAGCCCCCACACCCGGTGGGGACCGCCGGTGAACTGCGGCGCCGACCGGATGCCGCCGAACGACTGCAGCGTGCGGTGCTGCGGATCGATCAACGTCGACAGCGGCAGCACGAACGCCATCTCGGCCTCGGCCGCCTGCAATCTCAGCCGGTCAATGACGAGCGCGCCGACGTAGCCGACGACAGGGCTGACGCCGACGCCAGTGATGGCGGTGACGTCGTGGCAGACGCCGAGCACGTCGACGCCGCCGCGTTCGATGCCGACTTCTTCTTCTAATTCTCTGAGGGCGGTGTCGACGACATCGACGTCGCCGGGGTCGACGCGCCCGCCAGGAAACGCCACCTGCCCTTTGTGGGTGCCGACGGTCTCGGTGCGCTTGGTGAAGAGCACCGAGGGCACGCCGTCGACCTCGCACAGCGGGATCAACACCGCGGCGCGCCGCTCGACGTCTTTGAGCTTGCGCACCGTGAGGGCAGCGAGCCGGGCGCGAATCTGCGCTCGGGTTTCGGGGTCGAAGGCGGTGGGCATCGTCATCGGGGCAGCGTCATCGCGTCGGGCGTAACAACATCGTCGACGTCGTCACGGTCACGGTTTCGACGCCGTCATGGCTTGGGTGGAGGGGGTTTGCCGAGCTTGAAGGGCACGCTGACGTTCTTGCGCTCGCCCGAGAAGCGGGGCCACGAGAGGGCGCCGATGGCCTTCTGCACGCAGGCCACGACAGGGCGGCCACGCAGCTCGCGGGCGTCGAGGGCGATGTTGATGGCCTTGCCCTCTTCGGTGACCGTGTACGACAGCACCACCTGCGGCGGCATGTCGGGATTCGACTCCATCTCGGCCTTGAAGCAGGCCTTCATGGCCGGCGCCGCCGACTTCAAGGGCGCGATCGCCTCTGCGTTGGTGAGCGTCTCGGCGACCGGACCCTTCTTGCCGTCATCCGGCTTGGCGTCGGGGTCTTTGCCGCCGCTGTCGGCGACGACGCCGTCGGGCTTCTTGGTGCCGTCGGGGTTCTTCTTCTTGATCTTCTTGATCGTCTTCTTCGGATCTTTCGGGTCGACTTCTTCTTCTTCTTCGTCGTCGTCG
>JANNAY010001104.1:0-6278 GCA_031384945.1 Deltaproteobacteria bacterium | reverse complement strand
CGTTGAGCTTCTCGGCGAGGTGCAAGAGGTGCGTGCGCGCCTCTTCAGAGCCGCAGCCGCTGCCGACGAGAAAGAGCGGCTTCTTGGCGGCGAGCAGCGCGTCGCCGGCGCTGATGACGGCATCTCGATCGAAGAGGCGCGTGGTGGGGCGGTACGTCGTCGGATCGAACCACGTCTCGCTGGCCACCTGCGTCCACAAGTCGACGGGGATGTTGAGGTGCACGGGTCCGGGGCGTCCGTCGTGGGCGAGGCGCAGCGCGCGGCGCAGGTGGTGCGAGAGCGACCCCGCCGACGTCACCATCGCCGAGTACTTCGTGACGGGACGAAACATGCCGACGATGTCGATGTCTTGCGTCGCCGTCTCTTGCGCGGCGCCTTTGCCGAGGCTGTGGCTCGGCGCCTGCCCGGTGATGACGAGCATGGGGATGCCGTCGGAGTAGGCGACGGCGACGCCGGTGAAGAGGTTGGTGGCGCCGGGTCCTGCGGTGGCGGCGGCGACGGCGACCTTGCCGGTGACGCGGGCGTAGCCATCGGCCATGAAGGCGGCGCCGCATTCGTGCTTGGCGACGACGAGCTTGAAGTCGGGCGCTTGTTCGACGCTCTCGAAGAACGAATGGAGCAGTCCGCCGGGCACGCCGAAGACGTGGTCGATGCCCTCGGCCCGCAGGTGCCCGAGCATCACGTCGACGAGGCGTCCGTCGACTTTGCTTGGTGCCCCCGCAACGACTGCGGCTTCGACGTCGACTTTGCGGCGCTCGGCGACGCTGTCGGTGAGCTCGAGGATCGTGTCGTTGCTCAGCTTCGGTCTGGTGATGCCCATCTGCTGCTCCCTCGCGGGTCAGACGTAGGCGAAGCGCCCTTGTCTCCCTGCACCACCCGACATCGGAGGAATCCGACCGTTCTGTAGGTTTTAGACACAGCCCCCCAGATCACCGCATTGGGAAGCCGGATCTGGGCCCTCAAGTCGCCCGCCCGAGCGGCCGTTGGGTGGAGCCACCCGGTCCGCTACGACCCAACAATGCCGCTGCCGATCCTCGACGAGAACGCAACGCGCCCCGGCGGGCCGTCGTCGTCGCGTCGCGCGCGCTACGCGCTGCGGGTCAGCGTGCTCGAGCAGTGTCAGCTCGATTGCAGCTACTGCCGGCCGGGGTCGGTGATGTCGCCGTCGACGCAGGCGTCGTGGTTGTCGCCGTCGGAGCACGCGAAGCTTGCGCCGCATTTCTTTGCGCGCGGCGTGCAAAAGGTCCGCTTCACCGGCGGTGAGCCGACGCTGCGCAGAGACCTCGTCGACGTCATCGCAGCCTGGTCCGACGCCGCCGCCGACCGCACCGACCCCACCCACCCCAGGGCCGACGTCTCGTTCGCGCTCACGACAAATGGGCTGCGGCTGCAGCCGCTGCTGCCGTCGTTGAAGCGCGCGGGACTCGACGGCGTGACCCTCCACCTCGACACCCTGCGCGCCGATCGCGTGCGGCACTTGATGGGCGACGGCGCCGACGTCGACGTTGTCTTCGCCGCCGCTGACGCCGCCAAAGACGCAGGCCTCGCCGTGAAATGGAACGTCGTCGTGCAAAAGGGACGCAACGACGACGAGCTCGGCGCGATCCTCGACGAGAGCGCCCGGCGCGGCATCGAGGTGCGCTTCATCGAGCTGATGAACACCGGCAGCGCCCGCGGCTACGTCGCCGAGAGCTTCTTCGCCGGCAAAGACATCGTCGACGTCGTGCGGCGGGCGCGCGGCGTGCGCCCGTTGCCGCGGCGGCATGCGAGCGACCCCGCCGCCCTCTACGTCGACGACAGCGGTGTCGTCTTCGGCGTCATCGCCAGCGACACCGAACCCTTCTGCGCCGACTGCGATCGCTTGCGCCTGTCGGCCGATGGACGCCTGCGCGGCTGCCTCTACCAGCCCGGCGGCCTGTCGCTCGGCAACGCCTTGCGCGCGGGCGCCGACCCCGCAGCCGTCGACGCCCTCGTCGGCACGCTGATCGATGCCGGCCTCGACGACAAACGCTCGCACCATCCGTCAGCGTTGGTGGAGCGTCGTGCGTTCTCGATGGCCGACGTCGGCGGCTGAAGCACGACGATTCACAACCCGCGTTGTGAATCAGTCAGACTTCGACGTCACGCCCCAGCCCAACAGCTTTCGGTAGAGCGTCTTCGGATCGATGCCCAACACTTCAGAGGTGCGGCGGCGGTTCTGTCCCATCGCCTCGAAGACGCTGAGGATGTGGCGCTTCTCGACCTCTTCGAGGGGCAAGCGTCGCTCGTCGGCGCTGAGCTTCGAGTGCGCGAGGGCGCGCTGGATGGTGGTGACGAACGGCGCGGCTTCGACGGGCTTGGTGACGAAGTCGAAAGCACCGGCGCGCAGGGCCTGCACCGCCGTCTCCATCGAGCCGAAGCCGGTCATGACGACGACGGGGACGTCGGGGCGCTGATCGACGACGGCCTTGCAGACCGCGTTGCCGTCGAGCGCAGGCATGCGCAGGTCGGTCACGACGACGGCGGCCTTGTTGTCGTCGACCTGGCTGACGACGTCGCTGCCTTCGAGGCGGGCGGCGACGACGTTGATGCCGGCGGGCTTCAACATGTCTTCGACGAGCGCGCGCATCGCTGGGTCATCTTCGAAGACGAGGACGGTGTCGGTGGTCATCATGTCGTGTGCTCCGGCAGGACAATGCGGAAGCGCGCGCCGCGCTCCGACGGTGGTGTGGCCTCGACCTCGATGGCGCCGCCGTTTTCGCGGACGATGCCCCAGGCCACGGCGAGTCCGAGGCCCGTGCCCTCGCCGGGTGGTTTGGTGGTGAAGAACGGCGAGAAGAGCCGCGCGCGCACGGCTTCGTCGATGCCCTTGCCTTCGTCTCTCACTTCGATGGTGACGTAGCGACCCGGCGGCAACGTCGGCGACGACGCCGGCGGCGACATCGAAGAAGACGTCGTCACCGTCACCGTCGAATTCGGCGGCGTGGCCTGAATCGCGTTCATCACCAGGTTGGTCAGGGCTTGTTGAATCTGTGAATCGTCGACGTGGGCGAAGACGCCGTCGTCGCCGGCGACCTTGACGTTGACGTCTTTGTCGAGGGCGATGGTGCTGAGCATCTCGACGGTGCTGGCGACGAGGGCGCGCAGGTCGACTTCGTCTTTGGCGGGGCGCTCGGCGCGCGCGAAGTCGAGCAGCTGGCGCACGATGCGAATCACGCGCCGCGTTTGTTCTTCGACGATCTTCGCCTGGCGCTGCGGATCGGTGGCGCCGGCGGCGATCATCTGGGCGCGGCCGAGCACGACGTTGAGGGGCGTGCCGAGCTCGTGGGCGATGCCGGCGGCGAGCGTGCCCACCGTCGACAAGCGATCGGCATGGCGCAGCTGCTCGACGGTCTTCACGCGGGCTTCGGCTTCGGCGGCGAGGGCGGCGCGCGTCGACTTCAGGCGCTTGCTCATCTCGTTGAGCTCTTCGGCGAGCACCGAGAGCTCGTCGCTGCGCGCGAGGTGCACGTCGCCGTCGAGCTCGCCTCGGCCGACGCGGCGGGCCTTGTCGACGAGCGCTTGCACGGGGCGGCCGACGGCGAAGAAGCCGACGAGCCAGGCGACGATGGAGACGACCAACAATCCGACCAACGCTGACGTCGCCGTGCGCTCGAGGGTGCTGATGACGTAGGCGCGCACCGAGTCGAGGGACTCGTCGATGCGCAGGCTGGCCAACAGACGGCCGCGCGGCGCGATGGGCGACCACGTGACCAGCTGCTCGTTGCCGTCGTGGTTCTCGATGCGCTGCACCTCGCGGCCCTCGTTGAGCGTGAACGCGATGTCGTCGGGCACCTGGTCGACGTGCCAGGCAGTGATGTCGACGCCGGCGTGCTCAGCGTTGATCTTCTGGATGAGCTGAAACGCCGCCGGCTGTCCGCCGTCGTGCCACTCGTCGATGATGTCGACGCGCAAGGCGCGCGAGAGCATGAGGTGGTCGCGCTTCATCTCGTTCTGAAACGTGTCGGCCTCGCGCTGCACGCGGAACCACACGTTGATCGCGAGCAGCAGCGCCACCGCGATCAACGTACCTGCCGTCAGCTTGAAGGTGAGCCGCACGTCGTGACCGTAGCAGCCGCTGACGTCGTCAGAGCCGGGAGATTTGACCGATCCCGGCTGTGAGCACGGCTACATCTCGACGCCGTCTGTGTCGATGAAGCGCGAGGTGTCGACGGACATGCGCTGATCGAAGCGAAGCAAGTCGCGGGCTGCGCGCGAGAAGCCGGGCGCGCCGTCTTCTTCGATGGCGCCGACGTCGACGTCGACGTTGCCGACGCCGCGAAAGCGCTGCAGCGCGGTGCTGCACGACGTCGGGATGCTCATCACGTTGAAGAAGTTCACGCCGCCGCCGTCGTCGGTGTCGTGGCCGAGCTGCAGCACATGACCAAGCTCGTGGATCAACGTGCCGCTGATGGCTTCGTCGACGCTGAGGGCGATGCCGCCGCCGCCGCACTGCGGAAAGCTGGCGTTGATCGCGTCGCTGTAGAGGAACAAGCCGGCGCTGCGCAGGTCGTCGGGGACGCCTTCGACGACCTCGCCGCCGCGGTTGACGTCGTCGTCGCGGCGGGCCGCGAGCACCACGTGCACCATCTGATCGAGCGGCAGTGCTGGGTCGAGTCCGTTCGGGTGCGCGCGCAGCAGATTCTGTCGTTGCTCGAACGAGCCGTCGAAGGTGACGACGTCGATGGCGGCTTCGTCTTTGTAGACGTGAACGTCGATGTCGGCGGCGGCGAAGGCTCTGGCGACGTCGAAGAAGCGGTCGTCGTCGATGTCGTGGTCGATCATGGCGTCGACCTCGATCAGCAGGTCTTTGCGCAGCGGTGAGGGTGCGGTGAGCTCGATGCCGCCTGCGCCTGCGAGCGCGAATTCGGCGCCGGCGCTGAGGCCGTCGTCGTCGTCGTCTTCGTCGAAGTCGTTGACGCCGTCGTCGTCGCTGTCGACGTCGTGGTCGTCGAAGCCGGCGGCGGCTTCGAAGGCGGCGTCGAGGCCGTCGCCGTCTGCGTCGTCGCCTTCTCCTTCTCCTTCTCCTTCTCCTTCTCCTTCTCCTTCTCCTTCTCCTTCTCCTTCTCCTTCTCCTTCTTCGCCTTCGCCTTCGGAGGGAGCAGCGCTCTCGCAGCCGACAGCGACGGTGATGACGACGAGAAGAGGAAGAATGGAGAGGCGCACACGCCGACGATAGCGCGACAGGGATCAGCGCGGCGCGGCCAGGGCGCGCAGACGCTCGACGGCGGGCTGCAGCTCGTCGGGCAACGGCGCGCCGCTGTTGCCGGAGAAGAGCTCGAAGCTGGCGCGGCGGTAGCGGGCGAAGCAGCTGGCGGCGAGCGGCGTGTGCGGCGCAGCTTCGACGCAGGCGGCGTCGTAGAACAAGAAGAGACCCCAGACGTCGAGGTCGTTGAGCCGCTCGTAGGCGATGCCCAACCAAGACAGCGCCTGCGCGCGCGAGAGCGGCGTCGTCGGCGTCGTCGGCGGAAATGCCAGCAGCGCGTGCAGCGCTCCCGTCGCGCGCAACAGCAGGATCTCGTCGGCCACGTCGCCGGCGACGCGCTGGCTGCGCACCACATCGTTCATCAAGCGCGCGGCACGCGACGAGGGCGCCTCGTCGGCTGGCTCTTTGCGCCACGCAGCGACGTCGACCTTCCAGCTGTCGGCGGCCGTCCACAGGGCATCGCCGCCCGGGGTCGCGAGCACTTGCTCGACGAGCGCGGCGGTGCCGCGGGCATCGCCAGCGACGCGGATCTCGACGGCGAGGGCGCGGCGCACCGCGCGCTCCCAGCGCCATGGGTCTTTGGCGGCGAAGGCTTCGTCGAAGACGACGGCTTTGTAGGCGGCGCGGGCGTCGTCAAAGCGACGTGTGGCGGCAAAGATGTCGGCGCGCACGTCGGCGGCGAGGCCAGCATCGACGGGGGCGAGGCCTGCGCGCGCCGCCGGACCGGCGCTGCGCGTGTGGCAGGCGATGCACGTCGAGACCATCGACAGCGCCACCTGCGGCAGACGGTCGGCGGCGCTGTGTTCGAGCGAGTCGGCTTCACGGCCCAGCTGCGCGACGACGATGCCGAGGGTGGGATCGGCGTCGGGCAGGTCGCCGCCCTTCATGCCCTCGAGGTTGTGGGCGACACCGCGCAGCGCCTTGATGTTCGTCCGCAGGCGTTGCGCGCGGGCGACATCGACGGGCCCGCGATCGAGGGCGTCGGGCAAGACGGTCGACAACACCACCGCGAGGGCGTCCATGTTGCCGCGCCACGCGGTCGTCGTCGTCGTCG
>JANNAY010001084.1:0-3704 GCA_031384945.1 Deltaproteobacteria bacterium | reverse complement strand
CACCACTTGAGTGCCTGGGCCGTGAGGCCCTGCTGTTCGGCGAAGGCGTCGGCGCTCAGGCCGCTGGCCTTCCACTTCTCGAGATGAGTTCGCCACTCTGCTGACTTGGACATCCGCCGGCGCTAAGCGCAGACACCGTCGACGTCACGACGCGGTTCGCCGGACGGATACGCTGATCGCCAACGCGATGCAGGCCCCCATAGCGGCCGTGATCTGCGGTGATCGACGACGTCACGACCGCGGCCATGGGCAGGGGGCGCCACATTCATGAGGCCCGCTTCGGTGAGAGAAGTGACGAATGCTCAGCCCGTGGGCGCGGCTCAATCATCTTCGTCTTGCTCAAACATCACGGCCGCTGCGGGAACCGAAATCAACGGCGGACACTCACGCTTCTTCTCGTCGCCGCTACAGGGAAGCCTTCAACAACGTGCGCGCCGACGTGAAGGTCAGGTCAGGGTAGCGGTCGTTGTCGAGATTTTTGAAATACGCTGAACCGCTGAACATATTGTGAGTATATTGCATGCCCTGCCACGGCGGAAACGGCTCGGTCGATGCCGGCGAGAGTGCGCGCATCGCCGCAATCATCACCTTGAGCAGGGGCAGGCCGCCGGCGGACTGCAGGCGGTACTTCTCACCGGTGAGCTCGCCGAGGATCACCGTCAGGTCGCGGGCGCTGACCTGGCTGCCCGCGATGCGCAGAAACCGTGGTGTCGTCGGGTCCAACGCCGCCGCTACCGTGTACGCCGCGGTGTCATCGATGGTGGTGAAATCGAGCAACTGGTCGGGATTCGTCCAATAAATGATCCGGCGGATCTTTCGCTGAATGAGTGGCATGGGCCCCTGCAGCAGCTCCATGAACGCCCCGTTCAAGATCGACGTCGGCGCCACCGACGACGACGCGTCGACGCGCTGTTGAAAGAGGCGGTGCAGGTCGAGGTTGCGGTTCTGTCCCGGCGGCAACGTCGTGAAGTCGATGCTGAAGTCAGAGGGGATGAAGCGCGGCACGCCAGCGCCGACCGCCGCCTCGAGCAAGCGCGTCTGCGTTTCGACCATGACGTCGTGCAGGCCCAACAACGCCGACACCACGCAGCTGGCGCCGGCACAGGCGCCGACGAGGCCTTTGGCGTCGTTGTCGAGGTCGACCTCGACGATGTCGACGCCGCACTCACGCAGAGCTGCGGTGCGCGCGGCCGCCGTGCCCGGCCGCACCAACGCCCTCACGGTCGCGCCACGGGCAACGAGCGCCGTGGCGATGCGGCCGCCGAGGTTGCCAGTGGCGCCAGCGACGACGACGACGGGTTGGGGAGAGCTCACAGCGCTTGGATGCCCGCGCCGGCGCTTCGGTGCCGCGTCAGAGCAGCTGGGGCAGGTAGTGCGCCGCCTGCTTCTGCCACCACGGGTACTTGTGCTGGCTCTCTTCGCCCCACACACCCATAAAGTTGGGGATGCTCTTGTTTCTCAACCATCCACCGAGCTCGACGGTCTCGGGCAAACAACTGCCCTCGAAAGCACCGCGTCCGACCACCAATGTCAGATGGGTGTTGCGCCGAACGTTCTGCAAGCTGCCGCCCGTCAGGTTCGGCACAAAGGCCAGCGGGTCGTTGAAGTAGAGCTCGTCAGAGTAGCCGCCACCGACGATCTCCGCGCCGCGGTACCGGCCCGACAGGCAGAGCGCGCCGCGGAAGACCTCGGGGAACTTCAGGGCGAAGAGCGAAGAATAGAGCGCGCCCATGCTGCAACCGGCTGCATACATCCGGACATCTTGGGAGCGGCAATCTTCGCGAATGAACGGCACAAGAGTTTCGAGAATGAAGCGCTCGTACAGGGCATGGCGGTGCATGCGGCCGGCGAGCGGACCGTCGCCGCTGAAGGTCTCTGAGATGTTGCTGCCGGGGCAGTAGAGCTTGGCGCCGCCGCGGGCGAGCAGCGACCCGAGCGCGTCGATCATGCCGCTCTCTTTCCACTCGTGGGCCACGCCGGCGTTCGAGGGAAACACGATCACCGGTGGACCAAAGTGGCCGAAGCACCAAACGTGTTGGCGGCGTCCGAGGGCGGGGCTGTCGAGGAGGATGTGGCGTGCATTCATGAAGCCGCCATCAAAGCGAAGCGATCACGCCGTCGTCAAGCGTCGAGGCAGGCGGTTGCGGTTTCGTCGGCGCGTGGTTTCCTGCGCTCGTGCGCATCCTCTTGCTGTCTCTCGTTGTCGTTGTCGCTGCTTGCCCGGCGCCCCCCGCCCCGTCGGAGGGCGAAGGCGAAGAGGGCGAAGGCGAAGAGGGCGAAGGCGAAGAGGGCGAAGGCGAAGAGGGCGAAGGAGAAGGAGAAGAAGCAGGCGTCTTCTGCGACGTCTCTGACCGCGTCGGCTTCGTCCACGTCGTCAGCAGCTTCGGCAGCGTCTTCGTCGATGGCGCCGTCTTCGACAAGGTGCCCGCCACGCAAGGACCGGCGTCGCTCACGGCGGGCGACTGCTCGCTCTTCTTGCCCGCCGACTGCGCGGGCTGCGCCGGCGACGACGTCTGCCAATACGACGGCAGCTGCGGCGTCGCTGCCGTCGCCGTCGACGGCGTCGTCGTCACCGTCAACGGCGTCGAATTCGCCGTCAACGAATTCGGCCGCATCGAAGGCGCCGTCGACGCCGCTGCCGACTACGACGTCGACGTCGATGTCCCCGGCGAAGACGGCATCGCGTTGTCGGCGGCGATGCCGGCGGCGTTCGCCGAGCCCTTCACCGTCGACGACCTCAGCGACGACGGCCTCAGCCCCGGCGGCATCAGCGGCGACTGGGACGCCACCGGCGACGGCGCCAGTGTCTCTTTGTTCTTGAAGCCCAACCACCACGCGCCGACGGGCTTCGGCGTCTGCGCCCTCGACGACGCCGACGAGCACGTCGAGACGTCAGCCGAGGTGATGCAGCCGCTGCGTCGCGTGACCGGTTGGGAGGGCGGCACCGCGAGCCGCGTGCGGGGTCGCGCTGTGCGCACCTCGATCGGGTGCATCGAGGTCAGCGTGCAGAGCGACGTGCTGATCTTCCCGGGGTGAGTCGTCGCCGCTCGTCCCGCAGACCGGCGACTTCTCGGATCTCAGTGGGCGCCGGGCTGCTTGCCACCGTCTTTGGTCGGGTCTTTGTTGAGCTTCTCGAAGCGCGGCTTGTCGAGGGCCTTCATCATCGCGTCGTGCGGGGTGATGCGGCCCTCGACGACGAGCTTCATCAGGGCGTCGTCCATCAGCTGCATGCCCTGCTCTTTGCCGGCCTGCATCATCGAGATCATCATCGGCGTGTTGCCCTCGCGGATGAGGTTCGGCAGCCCGGTGGTGCGCAAGAGCACCTCGTTGACGGCGCAGCGGCCCTTGCCATCGGCGGTCTTCAACAAGAGCTGCGAGACGATGCCCTGCAACGACTCTGACAACGTGTGCCGGGCCTGCAGCTGCTCGTCGGCGGGAAACGCGTCGATCAAGCGGTCGATGGTCTTGGCGGCGCTGTTGGTGTGGAGGGTGCCGAAGACGAGCATGCCCATCTCGGCGGCGCCGATGGCGAGGGAGATGGTGTCCTTGTCGCACATCTCCCCGACGAGGACCACGTCCGCGTCCTGGCGGCACACGGCGCGTAGCGCGCTCGCGAAGCCGCTGGTGTGGAGCCCGACCTCGCGGTGCGAGAAGACCGACTGCCCGTTCTGGTGCACGAACTCGACGGGGTCCTCGACCGTCAC
>JANNAY010001077.1:0-5980 GCA_031384945.1 Deltaproteobacteria bacterium | reverse complement strand
CAACAACCCTTTCTGACCCGCCTTCGACCGGATCCAGGCGACGGTGCCGCCGAAAAACTGGCATGGGTCACTGGAGGCATCGATGAACGATGAGTCGGACGAGCAGGGGTGGAACCGCGTCGACGTCGTCGACGTCGCCGGCCCCGTCGCGGTCATTGGCGACATCCACGGCCGTGCCGACTTGCTGGGGCGTTTGCTCGCGAAAGTGCCAAGCATGGCGGTGTTCGTCGTCGGCGACGTTTGCGACCGCGGCCCTGATACGCGCGGCGTCATTGACCTCCTCGTTAAGCGAGGCGCGCGGGGCGTTCGGGGCAACCACGAAGGCTGGCTCTGCCAGTTCGTCGACGACCGCGGCTTCGACTCGATGGCGTTGAACGCCTTCTTCGGCGGCGCTGCAACGCTCGAGTCCTACGGCATCGTCGGACGCAGCCCGAGGGAGATCGAGTCGCAGCGTCGCAAGATCCCGACGGAGCACCGGGCGTGGCTCCTTTCGCTGCCGGCGGCCATGAGGCTCATCGTCGACGGACACGTCTTTTGGCTCGTTCACGCCGGTGTCGCTGCGAGCCTCGCGGTCAGCATCGATCCTGTTGTGCGGATGAACGAGGTGGTGGCCGACGAGCACTTCGATCTGTTGTGGCGTTCACAGGAACCCGACGACATGGACACCCTCGATGGCCCCATTGTCTACGGCCATGTGCCGCGCGCCGAACCGATCGACGCCGGCCACGCCATCGGCATCGACACAGGTTGCGGAGTACGCCCCGACGGCCGCCTGACCGCGGTGCTTCTCCCGTCGCGTCGCTTCATCACCGTGGGCTGAGCAACGTCGGCACCGTCGCGATCAGCACATACTCGCTTCGGATGCCTGTCGCCGCTTCGACCATCCGCGCCACCTCGCCGGCCTCGATCGGGTAGCGCGCAGCCGCCGATGCCGCCCACGTCGCGCAGGCCTTCGCCGCCTTCAGCCTCGTCGACTCCGTGCTCGTCGGCGACACGCCCTCGAGCAGCGTCGACGCCCACCAGGTGAGCCACGATCTCGACTCGGCGAGCACCGCCCGCCATCGTCCGCTGCGCACGAGCTCGTCGGGGTCGGCGTCGACGAAGCGGGGGTCGACGACGTTTGCGGACAACGATCCTTCATGCGCGCGCATCGTGCGCGCGAGCTGCTCGAGCCCTGCCCTGCCGCCAGCGTCGCCGTCGAAGACGACCGTGATGTCGGAGACGCCGGCGTCGTCGATGGCATCGAGCACCTCATCGGTGATCGAGGTGCCGCCGCGGGCGGCGACGTTCACGTAGCCGTTGGCTTGGAGGACGATGGCGTCGAAGAAGCCTTCGACGACGACCATGCCTGCGCGGCGCGCGTGAGGAAGCGCGCGATCGTGCCCGAAGAGCAGCGGCCTGCGCCCGGAGACAAGGTACTTCGGTGAGCCGGCGTCGACGTCGTCGACGCTCCGTCCCCAGAGGGCGACGACGCGGCCGCGGCTGTCGCGCCAAGGGCAGACGACCCGCCGATCCCAGATGGATGTTCCGTCGACTCGCGGTCGCTCGGTCAGGAGGCCCTCGCTGAAGATGCGCCGGCCGGTCGGGATCTCGTCGACCAACGTGGCCTTCGAGGGGATGAAGCCGAACCCCCACTGCTCGGCGGTGGCGCGGTCGAGCCCGCGGCGCTCGAGGAACGGCATCGCGTCGCCGAGCTTCGCCTGGGCGTGCTTCAGGACGTCGCCGAGGCAGCGGGCGAAGACGTCGTCGTCGGCGACCGCCGTTCTCGATGGCGGGGACAATCCGACTTTCGCGCCGAGGGCGCGGACGACCTCGTGCCACTGGTCGCCCACCGGGAACGCCCCGTCGTTGGCGTAGGCGAGCCAATGCATCGACTCGCCGCCGTGGATGAGGAATCCACGAGAATCACTGGAGATGATGCGCTCAGCACGAACGGAGAATCGTTCGTGGGTAAATGACTCGTTCGATGCGCGCCAACCGTGCCTTGTCGGTACCCACCCGAACTCGGGGAACACCGAAGGCAGGGCCGCGTGAACCGCTGGCAGGAGGTGGCGCTCAACCCATGCTCGCATTGGGATCCGTGGTCGGGTAGGGTCGTAAGATGAGATCGAGTCTACTACCGATCATCCTTGCCTGCGCGGGCTGTCCAGCGCAAGAAGAAGACGAGGCCGACGGCGTCACCGACGTCTTCGCAGTCGACCGGATCGAGCCGCGGACATTGCCTCCCCTTGAACGAATTGAGCCGAACCCTACCCGGTCGGCGCAGAAGGCTTCGACCCTGGGTGCTCTCTCCTTGCCGGCGGCATCGGCATCGTTGTCGGTCTCGCATCGGCATCTTGTCGTCGACAACGACGGCGCTGTCGCCACCCTGCGCCGCGCCGGCTTGAGCGACCGGTTGATCCAGACGCTCGACGACGCGACCGTAGGCCGCTTCGATCTCTACTCGCAGGTGCTGCCGGGCGCCGTCCTCGACATCTACCACCGTGACGACGTGCTGGTCGGCTACCGAGCGGAGACCATCGTAGGGGACGTGTGGGCGACGTACTACGCCGGCGAGGTTTCGCCGGCTGGCTGGTACGACGAAAAGGGGCGTTCCCTGGCTGGGCCGCTCCGCTCCCGGCCGCTTGCCTTGACCCGCGTGACGTCGGGATTTGGCCAACGACTTCACCCGGTGAGCGGCCGCGAGAGCCGGCACACCGGCGTCGACTACGGCGCTGTCGTCGGGACTCCTGTGCTTGCCGTCGGTGACGCCGACGTGCGGGAGGCCGGCTGGTCGGCTTCGGGTGGCAACTTCTTGAAGCTTGCCCACGATTCAGGATTTGAGAGTTGGTACCTACATCTCAACGACATTGCTGTCATTCAAGGACAGAAAGTCAGACAAGGAGATCTGATTGCACACACCGGCAACACCGGCAGCGCCACGACTGGTCCGCACCTCCACTTCGAGCTGCGCATCGCCAACATCCCGCTCGATCCGCAGCGAACGGTCCCCGTGCCAACGCTGGCACTGAGCCCGCGCGCCCTCCCTGCACACCACGCTGCTCTGCAGCTCTTGAAGGAGACCCCGTGACTGACGAAGCCACCCTGCCCGGCGCTCAACGCATGCCCTTGCCTGTCGCGGCGCCGCCGCCTTCGCCTTCGTTGGCATCGTCGCCGGCGAAGACGAAGGGTCCTGGCCGGCCGATGTCGGTTCCGCTGAACCGGATCGATCGCGGTCCCAACGTCCGCACCGACATCGACCCGACCGAGCTCAAGGCGCTCGCCGCCACCATCCGCGAGCACGGCCTCATCCAGCCGGTGACCTTGCGCGCGAAGGGCGATCGCTACGAGCTGCTCGTCGGATTCCGGCGCTACGCCGCCCACGAGCTGCTCGCCGAGACGCACCCGCAGTTCGCCAGCATCGACGCGCTCATCGTCTCCCTCGACGACGACGCCATCGCCGCAGGCCTCGACGTGAAGCAGCTGATCGAGAACGTCGCGCGCGAGAACCTCTCGCCGCTCGACACCGCGTCCGCCATCGCGAAGTACGTCGAGGGCACCGAAGAAGCTCCCGTTCCCGATGCCGAGCGCAAGGTGCGGATCGAGGGCATCGCCTCCATCTTCGGCTGGTCGTCGCGCACGGTGAAGAAGCACCTCGCCTTTCACCACGCGCCTTCGTGGTTCCGCGAGCTCGGTCGCCAGGTGAAGATCCCGAAGCGACGTGAAGGCCCTGACGGCAAGCCGGTGCTCGACGAGAAGAGCGGCAAGCCCGTCATGGACATCCTCAAGCGTCCACCCCTGAGCAGCAGCTTCATCGAGAAGCTGCTCGCGCTGCTCAACGAAGCCGCCGACGTCGACAAGCGGGCGCAGGAGAAGGACGGGTCGGTGAAGCCAAAGGCCCGCGCCATCGTCGAGCGCATCGCCTTTGCCTGCGCCGAGCAGGAGTGGTCGATTCAGCGGCTCGAGCGCGAGATCGCTGCGGCGAAGGCGAAGATGAACGGCGAGACGGCTGTGGGTGAGCCGGCGCAGAACCAGGCCAAGCCGTACACGGCGACGGAGGCGAGGCTCGTCCTCGACGTGAAACACAAAGACGCGTTGACCGCGCAGGACCGGGCGATCATCGCCGCGCAGGCGCAGGCGCTGCTGACGTCGCTCGGCTTCAGCTCCGTCGTCATTCGACCGTAGTGCCAGCGTTGGCAGGCCCGCCGTTGACGACACGCTGCGCGTGGCGCTCCGCGCCGCGTCTCGGTCGGCGTCGTCGGTGCCGACGTTGGCAGGGACACGCTGCGCGTGGCGCTTCGCGCCGCGTCCCTCATAAGCAGGCGTCTGCTTCGCCAATTTGGTATATATCAAATCCGCACCTGCGCACCTTCAGTGTGGTCCGTTTCGTCATTGAAGGTCGCGTTGGGGGCGCGGGCCGATTGGAACGCGTCGGGAGCAACAACCGTCTGGCGCCAGCGACCAGCCCGAGACGGGAAGCCGTGGGCGGAGAGGACACCTTCGGTGCTGCTTCGCAGCGGGTCCTCTCCTCAGGTCACACACCTTCGGTGTGCTGCTTCGCAGCGCGTGCCCTGCCAAGGCGTCCCGTCTCCAGGCAGTGTCGGCCTACCCCGCTTCGCATGGGCGGCCGCCACCCCGTCGGCGGTGGCGTGCCCTTCGGCTTCGCCTTCGGGCAAGCCGGCCTCGGGGGTCGCTGGCGCAGAAGCGCGGCAGGGCCTACGGCCCCACCGCGCCCTGACCAGGGGCTGCGCCCCCGGACCCTGCTCAGGGGCTCTGCCCCTGAACCCCGCTGGGGACGCGTCCCCAGACCCCTGTGCGGCTTCGCTCGCTCGGCCGTCCGATTGCTGACAGCAGGGCTTGCGCGCGAGTGCTTCTGTCGCTGCGACAGCGGGGCTACTCCGCTGCAATGCGCACCTCTCGCTGGTTGGATCACCCCACCGTCGTCGTCGGCGTCTGCTTGCTCGCCGCTGCCGTCGCCAATGTCGCCGTGCCTCGCCTTCATGCGCTCGTGCACGGGCTCGAGGCGTTTGCTGCTGCGTTCGCCGTTCTCCTCGTCTCGCGCCTCTCCCACCGGCTCGAGCGTCGGGAGGACGAGCTGCGCCGGATGCATGAACGCGCGGCGCGCACCGAGCGGACCGCGTCGCTGACGGCGTTGGCCGCCGGGGCCGCGCACGAGCTGGCCACGCCGCTGGGCACCATCGCGGTCGCCGCCCGCGAACTCGAGCGCGGACACGGCGACGTCCACGATGACGCCGCGCTCATTCGCGCGCAGGTCGAGCGCTGTCGCTTGTTGCTCGAAGAGATGACCGGCGGTCGAGGCGCGGTTTCCGAGCGGGTTACCGTCGCCGTCCTCGTCGACGACGTCAGCGCTCGCCTGACGCCGCTCTTGCGCGCCCGCCTCGTCGTGCGGCTCGAGGCCGACGCACCCGCCATGTTCGCGCCGCGCGCCGTGCTCGCCCAGGCCGTCGCCGGCCTCGTCAAGAACGGCGTCGAAGCCGGCGGCGACACCCCCGTCGTCCTCGGCATCGGCGGAAGCGACGGGCGCGTGCACGTCGCCGTTCGCGACGACGGTCGCGGTATGGACGACGCCGTCCTCGCCCACGTCGGCGAGCCCTTCTTCTCCACCCGCGGCGATGTCGGCGGCCGCGGTCTCGGAGTCTTTCTCGCGCGGCAGGTGACCGAGGGCCTGGGCGGTACGTTCCACATCGAGTCCTCGCTGGGACAAGGGACCCGCGTGCTCCTCGATGTGCCGGCGGTCGCATGAACGCGCAGACCGTCCTCGTCGTCGACGACGATGATGCCTTCCGGGTTCGTCTCGTCCGCGCTCTCGCTGACCGCGGCTACGACGCCCGCGGCGCCGCCTCCGCCAACGACGCGCTCGCGGCCGCCCGCGTCGAGCCGCCTGAGCTCGCCGTCGTTGACCTCCGCCTGCAGCCTGGCTCAGGGCTCGACGTGGTCACCGGGCTGCTCGCCGTCGAGCCGGCCACGCGCGTCGTCGTCC
>JANNAY010001073.1:0-3009 GCA_031384945.1 Deltaproteobacteria bacterium | reverse complement strand
GGTGGCCGTGGTCATGCGCGGCTTTTGACGCCAAAACACCCGTAGATCCGCACACTTGAAGAAACTGGCGGAAGAAGCCTTCAGCGTCTTCAGTTGTAACTGAAGCATCAAGAAGGCATTGTGGCACTGAAATCCACCGGGAAAGTCCAGGGCATGGCCGACGCAACCGTTCCGAAGACGTCACGACTGCCGGGCTTCTACAAGCTCGACGTCGACGCCCGCCGCCGCGTCCTCGGCGTCGACGGCGCCGGCCTCGACGTCGACAGCGGCCTCAGCGTCGACGTCGCCGACCGCATGATCGAGAACGTCATCGGCGTGCTGGGCCTGCCCCTCGGCGTCGCCCTCAACTTCGTCGTCGACGGCGACAGCGTCGTCGTGCCGATGGCGGTCGAAGAGCCCTCGATCGTCGCCGCCTGCAGCTACATCGCCCGCCTCGCCGCCGACGGTGGCGGCTTCACCACCTCGTGCGACCCGCCGATCACCGTCGGGCAGGTGCAGCTGCTGAACGTCAGCGACGTCGACCGCGCCGTCGCTGCCGTCGCCGCCGCCAGGCAAGAGCTCATCGAACGCGGCAACGCCCTCTGCCCCGGCCTCACTGAGCGCGGCGGCGGCGTCGTCGACGTCAAGACCCGCGTGTTGCCGCGCTTGCCCATCGACGACGTGCACGGCGACCTCGACGACGGCGGCCCCATGCTCGTCGTGCACGTCTCGCTGCACACCTGCGAGGCCATGGGCGCCAACGCCGTCAACGGCGTCGTCGAAGGCCTCAGCGCCCGGCTCGAAGAGCTCACCGGCGGCACCGCCTGCCTGCGCATCTTGACGAACCTCGCCGACGAGCGCTGTGCGCGGGCGACCATGCGCATCCCCTTTGCGTCGCTCTCGGAGAAGGGCAGCGACAACGGCAAAGACGTCGCCGTGGGCATCGTCAACGCGTACCGCCTGGCCGCCCGCGATCCGTGGCGGGCCTGCACGCACAACAAGGGCATCTTGAACGGCGTCGACGCTGTCGCCACCGCCACCGGCAACGACTGGCGCGCCATCGAAGCCGGCGCCCACGCCTACGCCGCCCGCACCGGCCGCTACACGTCGCTGACGCGCTTCTCGATCGACGTCGTCAAAGAGCAGCTGGTCGGCACCATCGAGCTGCCCATGGCCGTCGGCGTCGTCGGCGGCGCCACCCGCGTGCACCCGACGGTGAAAAAGGCGCGGGCGCTGCTCGGTCCGTTCGCGCTGTCGGCGTCGAAGTTGGCCGGGTTGATGGCTGCCGTCGGCCTCGCCCAGAACACCGGCGCGCTGCGCGCCATGGTCACCGAAGGCATCATGCGCGGACACATGGAGCTTCATGCGCGGCAAGTGGCGTTGGCCGCCGGCGCCCGCACCGATCACGGCAGCGGCGAAGTCGAAGCCGTCGCCCGCGTCCTCGTCGACGAAGGCAACGTCAAAGTCGCCCGCGCCGAAGAAGTCCTCGCTGCCTTGCGCGCTTCTTCTGCTTCTGCTTCTTCGTCCTCGTCGTCGGCGCAGACGGTGAAGGCATGACCATCGCGACCACCGATTTCGTCGTCGGCTATGCGCCGGGCAAGCTGATCCTCTTTGGCGAGCACGCTGTCGTCGACGGACAGCCCGCCATCGCCTGCACCCTCGATCGCGGCATCCGCGTGGCCGTGTCGTCGCGCGAGACCAGCGATGGTCCGGTGCTGCGCTCGACCAATGCGATGTTGCCGACGCGCTGCAAGCCCGACCCGAATGGCGAAGGCCCCGAGCGCCTGCGCGAAGCGCTGCGCGTGCTCGCCGAGATGTGCGGACCTGAGACCAAAAAGCTGCACTTCTCTGTCGACGGCGCCATCCCCGCCGGCGCCGGCCTCGGATCGTCCGCCGCCCTCGCCGTCGCTTTGCTGCGCGGTGTGACCCAATTCTTCGGCCGCGGCATCGAAGATGAAGAGCTCATCGAGCGCGCCTTTGCGCTCGAGAAGGTGTTTCATGGCAACCCGAGCGGCGTCGACCACACCACCATCGTCCGCGGCGGCGTCGTCGCCTACGAGAAGCCCCGCGGCGCTGCCGTCGGCGTGGCCGTGTCGATGAACCTGCCGCGCCCCCTGCGCCTCGCCGTCGGCGTCGCTGGACCCCACGCCGGCACCGCCACCGCGGTCTCGGCCCTGCGCGAGCGCGCCAAGCGCCACCCCGACCACTACGGCCGCATCTTCGAGGGCATCGGCGCCCTGTCGCGCGCCGCCCGCGTCCACCTCGAGCGGGGCGAGCTCGGCGCCGTCGGCGAGCTGATGGATCTCAACCAAGGCTATTTAAACGCTTTAGGAGTCTCGACCCCCGGCATCGAGGCCCTGTGCGCCATCGCCCGTGAGCGCGGCGCCCTCGGCGCGAAGCTGTCGGGCGCGGGGGGCGGCGGCGCCGTCGTCGCCCTCGTCGACGACGACCCCGAGCCCGTCCGCCGCGCCTTTGCCGCCGCCGGCTACACCGCCTTTTCGACCCTCGTCTCGACTGCTCCTGGAGTGAACCCATGACCGCCCTGCGTCTGGTCCCGTCGTCGTCGTTGTCGCCGCTGTCGTCTCGCGCGGTGGCGTTGCTGGGTGACACGCCGACGCTGACGTTCGTTGCCGACGAAGCCGCCCCCGACGTCTGCATCACGCTGCGTCTCGTGCGCCACGGCGCCGTCTGGCTCGGCGTCGTCAGCGACCGCGCCCTCTTCGCCGACCGCGTGCGCATGGGCATGCAGCCCCGCTTCGAGAACGACGTCGCCGCCGTCAGAGGAGCCGCCGTCGTCCGCGTCGTCGGCCGCGTCGCTGACTTCTTGCAGAGCGCCGTCGCCGTCGACGTCAAAGCCGCCGTCGCTGCCCTCGTCGGCGTCTACGGCAGCGCCGATGACGTCGTCGTCGAAGTCGCCCCCGCCGCCCTCGCGGTCATCGACGACGAAGACGCCGTCGGATCCGTGCCGCGCACCTGAGATTGTTCGCGAGCAGCATGGCGCTCCGGCCGCGACCACCAGCGTCGTCGTCG
>JANNAY010001067.1:0-3359 GCA_031384945.1 Deltaproteobacteria bacterium | reverse complement strand
ATCTCGTGCGCACAGCCTTCAGCGCCGACGACGCCGACGCCCGCGACTGTGCCGCCCACTCCTGTGAGCGCGTGCTGCAGCAGACGACGTCGACGCAGCGCCACATCGTGCTCAGGCGGCCCGCAAGGCGATGCGCGCAAGATCGAGCAGCTTGCCGCGCGAGCTGCGGGGCGGAGCGCCGACGCGGGTCTGCGCGCGCAGCTCGATCAAGGTGATCTCGGATTCTTCGGGAAGGAGCTTCTCGAGCTGGTGTTTCACCGTCTGCTTGGCCAGACCGCGGATCGAGAGCCGTTCACCTCTGGCTTGCGTGCGCAGGTGCACATTTTTTGGCTGGCGCCAGCGGGTGACCTTGTCTTGCACGCCGCTCCAAAACCGCGCGCGGGCCTCGAGCGAGAGCAGGGCGCCGCGGCGAATCTGGTCTTGCGCCTCTTGCGAGTGCGCGTTCAACAAGAGCGCTTCTTCCAACCAACGACCATGATCGACGTCTTGCAGCGTGTGCAGGGTGAAATAGTTGATGTCGCGCTCGCTGAACCCAGCACGCCGCAACCCCTGAATCATCGGGGGAAACATCTTCGGGATGCTCCACTCGTGCCCCGGTCCGACCGCGCCGAGGCCGACGAGAAACGGCTCTTCTTTGCAGATGCGCAGGTGCTCCATGATGAAGTCGACGACCGCGGGGTGCAGCGGCGTCGTCGTCTCTTCTTCACCCTGCAAGCCGGCAGCGACGAGGTACTCGCGGTAGAGGGTGCGGTGGTCTTTGCCGTCGCTGCCTTCGCCGTATTCGTCGACGAGCACCTTGGCCAACCACGACTTCGACTCTGACGACGGCGCCCGCAGCAGCAGCTCTTCGAGGTAGCGCGTGAACGTGCCCACCAGCGGGTAGTGCTGCGTCGACGCCACCAAATAATCTTCTTTGGTGAACGGCACCCAGGCGAGCCGGCACAAGAACATGTGGTTCGTGCCGGGGTGCGATTCGACCTCGTCACGCAGCTCTTTGAGGAAAGTCTCGGCGCTCTTCATGGCTCTCTCGTTGCGTCGCGGTGCGTGCGACTGCGGGGTACAAGCCCCCGCGCTACGGGAAGGAATCGGATGAGGCCGCCGCCGCTGACGATGACGCCGCGGAGGCGGTGACGGTCACTCGGCGGCGGCGTCGCTGATGATGGGCAGCGACCGCGTCGACACCAGGTGCTTCGGCGCATGCTTGATCGGCGCCTTGTCGTAGGCCTTCTCTTGCGCGTTCGCGAAGGTGAGGTCAGCCGGGATCGTTCCGATCTCGTCACGCAAGTGAGACTCGGCCGACGTCGCCACCGGGCGGTAGGCGACCAACATCTGCGTGAGGTGGATGAGGCCGCGCCAGGTGAGCTTCATGAAGTCAGGCCGCTTCTTGGCGAAGTCGAGGAAAGGCGCGTTCTTCCAATCGCGCTTGGCCCAACCCTCGGTGAAGCGCTCGTAGAAGACGTCGCGCGGCAGCTTCGTCGGCGTGACGGCGTGCAAGAGATCGAAGAAGCGCACGTCTTCGGTGAGCAAATCGTTCTGCTTCAGCTTGCGCAGCTGCGTGCCCGGCAAGGGCGTGTGAATCGTGATGATCGGCAGCGTGATCCGCATTTCATCAATGGTGCGGTACATGAAGTCGAAATCTTTATGTTCGAAATCAGGACGAACCATGAAGATGCCGAAGATGGCGATGCCCAGGTCATTGAGCTGCTGGGCGGCGAGGCGGTTGTTGTCGCCGGCGTTGGTCTTCTTGATGGCGGCGAGGCCCTCGTCATCGTTGGTCTCGTAGCCCGAGATCAACAGCGTCAGGCCGACCTTGCGCAGGCGGGCCATGAGCTCGGGGTTCTTGACGACGAAGTCGCTGCGGCCCTGGGCGCCGTACAGCTTTTTGATGCCGCGCTTCTCGATCTCATCGCACAATTCTTCGAGGCGCTTCTTCGACGTCAAAAAGTTGTCGTCGAGAAACATGACGAAGCCTTCGTCCATCTGCTCGAGCGCGTCGCAGATCTTCTGCGCCGACAAGAAGCGCACCTTCTTCTCGTAGAACTCCCAAATCGCGCAAAAATTACAGTCGTAGGCGCAGCCGCGTGACGTCGCCAACGATGCCATCGGCATCGCCGACATGAAGAAGTAGCTGCCGGCGTATTTCTTCAAGAGGTCGCGGCGCGGCAGCGGAAACGAATCCATCGAGCGCGCCTGCGCCCGCTTCGTCGTCGTCACGAATTCGCGACCGTCGAAGAAGCACAAGCCGTTGATGTCGTTGAGCTTGTGCTTGTCGCCGCCAGCAGCGAGGTGATCGCACAGCTCTTTGAACGTCTCTTCGCCCTCGCCGAGGCAGATGGCGTCGATGATGGCGGGGTGGTGAAAGTCGTAGGGCGCGAGCGTCGGGTGGTGTCCGCCGACGATGCCGAACACTTTGTCGGCGCCGAGCGTGTTCTTCGCGCACTGCAAGATGGCCATCGCCTGGTAGCTGTCGGTCGTCATGCACGAGACGGCGACGATGTCGGGGCGAAAGCTCAACAGCTTTTTGTTGAGGTTCATGTCGGGCTCAAGCCGCAGATCGAGGATCTCGCACTGGTGCTCGGGCACCATCGCGGCCAGCGACGTGAACGCCGCGGGCTCGCTCAACCAAATCGCGTTCTCGAGTCCCAGACGTCCCGGTTCGAAAGGGGCGGGCTGCACGAACAGAATGCGCATGCGCTGTGAATACCCCGCGTGCCGCAGCGGCAACAGCGGGATCAGTGCGTTGCAGCGCCGTCTGGGCGTGAGCGGGAACAAGTGAGTCGCCGGGTTGCGGATAGACTTTGGCGATGCGGGTTGTCTTCGTCCTCGTCTTCGTCTGCTGCGTCGTCGGCGGCTGCTCGTATCGCGGTGACGCCGCTGTCGACTTTGCAGGCGGCGCGTTGGGCGTCGCCAGCGACGTGACCGACCTTGTGTTGCACCTGCGGCGCGGCGAGCAGCAGGCCTTTGTCGCCTCCATCGACATCGAGCGGCCCGACGACGCGGCGGGCGAGGTCTTGGACGTGCGGCCGAGCATCACCGTGCGCGCCTTCGCAGGCAGCGTCACCGGCGCCGTCGCCATCGAAGACTTCGCCGCCGACGCCGCCTTCGTCGACATCGTCAGCGACGAACCCCTCGGCCTGCCGTCGTCGTTCTTCGCGAACACGACGATCGACGCGTTCTCTTTCGCCCTGCGCTGCGTCGACGCTCCCGACGACGACGGTGTCGACCTCGACGTCCGCGTCGTGGCTGCCGTCAGCGCCTTTGGGCCCATCGCCATCGTCCTCGGTCGCCTCGAGCCGCTGCCCGAGTGAGTCCGTGGTCGCGGGCATCGTCGTCGACGACCACCTCACCCGGCGCTGCGC
>JANNAY010000962.1:0-2620 GCA_031384945.1 Deltaproteobacteria bacterium | reverse complement strand
GATGTCACACCCGATCCCATCTCGAACTCGGAAGTTAAGCTCGCCAGCGCCAATGGTACTGCACGGGAGACCGTGTGGGAGAGTAGGACGCCGCCGGATCTTTCTTGGGAACCCCAGCCTTACGGCTGGGGTTCTTTTTTTATTGCGTGAAAACGCTGAAGTCAGCGCACCGCGACGTGCTGAGGCGGCGCTGCCAAAGGATTCCGTCGTGCAACTGTTCACCGAACTCGACGTCCTGCCTTCGCTCAAGGCCACCCTCGCCGAGCAAGGCCTGGTGAAGCTCACCGAGATCCAACGGCGCACGCTGCCGGCTTTGCTCGAAGGTCGCTCGGTTGTCGGCGTCGCCGAGACCGGCAGCGGCAAGACGCTCGCGTATGCGCTGCCCATTTTGCACGCGCTCAAGACCCTTGAGAACGCAGGGTCGCGCATCGACGTGGCGGGTCGCCCTCGCGCCGTCGTCGTCGTCCCCACCCGTGAGTTGGGCGAGCAGGTCTCAAAGGTGTTCAAGCCCTTCACGCACACGACGCGCCTGCGCGTGCGCACGGTGCTCGGCGGCACCGACATCGACGTGGCCAAGCAGAACATCGCGGCGCCGTTTGAGGTGCTCGTCGCCACCCCCGGTCGCTTGATCAAATTTCTGAAGCGCGGGCTGGGGTAGTTCGACGACGTCCGCGTCCTCGTCTTCGACGAAGCCGACCAGATGCTGGATGCAGGGTTTCTGCCCGATGCGACCGCCATCGTGGGCGCCTGCCCGCCCGCCCGACAGCTCGCGCTGTTCTCGGCCACCGTTTCGCCGGCGGTCGAAGACATCATCACGAAGCTGTTCGCCGACGCCGACGTCATCCGCAGCACGGGCCACCACAAGGTCGTCGCGAGCCTGACGACGGTGAACCGCGACGTCATCCATGGCCAACGTCTGCCGCTGCTCAAACAGGTGCTCGGCGAGAAAGTCACGGGCGGCACCATGATCTTCGCCAACACGCGCGAACAATGTGACGCCGTCGCCGCCGCCATCAAAGAGCTCGGCCGCACCTGCACCATCTACCGGGGCGAGATGGACAGGGTTGAGCGCCGCGCGAACCTCAAGGCGTTTCGCGATGGCACCGTCGACCTGTTGGTCTCGACCGACCTCGCGTCGCGCGGCCTCGACGTCGAGCACGTCGGCCGCATCATCAACTACCACCTGCCGATGGAGCTCGAGAACTACCTGCACCGCGTCGGCCGCACCGCGCGGGCTGGGCGCGCCGGCGTCGTCATCAACTTCGTCACCGAGCGCGATCGCCCGCTGATGGACCAACTGGCGTCGGCGAAAGGGCGCGCCCGCTCGTAGCCCTTTCGCTTGATCGAGAGCGGGCTCAGACGCCGGCGACGTCCTTCGTCCACTCACCGAGGTACTTCGGCATCATCGCGCGCCACGTCTGCCAATCGTGGTGCGTCTCAGGGCCCCAGCTGTCGACGAAGTTGGGGATGCCCTTCTGGCCCAGGACGTTGGCGAGGCCCCAGCTCTCGCCGATGTTCTCCCAGCGCCCCTCGCCCGTGGCGAAGTAGATCATGCGCTGGCGCAAGAGCTCGAGGTGCGGGCCTTGGAGCCAAGGCACGAAGTTCAACGGTGACGCGCGCAGGTAGTGCTCGCTCGGCGTGTTGACCTCGATGAAGCGCATGAGGTTGAAGGTGCCGCTCATCGCCAGCGCGCGCGTGAAGATGTCGGGGAAGCGGCAGACGAGGGCGGCGGCGTGGAAGGCGCCGATGCTGGCGCCGGCCGTCCAGATGCCGATGTCGGCGGAGCGGCAGTCTGTGCGGATCGCAGGAGCTACTTCATCGCGCACGAACCAATGGAATTGGTCCTGCATGTACATGCGGTGACCCGGCGTGCCTTCTTGGTTGAACCAGGTGCGTCCGGCGACCGAATCACAGCTGTAGACTTTGATCTTGCCGGCGTGCAGCAGCGGCGCGAGCGCGTCGATGACACCCATGCGCTCGATCTCTTCGGCGTCGCCGCCGGCGGTGGGCAACACCAGCACCGGCTGACCGACCTCACCCCAACGCGCGAGGGTGACGGCGCTGTTGAGGCGACCCGAGTACCAACGCGACTTCAAGAACATACCCATGGCGAAGACTCCAGTGCGGTTGAGAATCCGGTTGAGAATCAGGGGCAACCGGCGGCGCGCCAGTCTTGAATTCGCTTCCAAAAGAGCTCGGTGAACTTCTCGACCTCGTGAGCCGGAAAGAGCGCGGCCGTCTTCAGGCGGACGGCTTCTTTGGCTTCGTTGCTGCCGAAGAAGTCGTTGGCGACGTCGTCGAGGTGCTTCAGGTGCTCGAAGCAGAATTCGTCGAATTCGTCTTTGGCCAGCAGCTTGTCGGCGAGGGCGGCGTAGCGGTCGAGCTTCTCGTTGAAGGTGCCGCCTTCTTTGCCGATGTCGAGGAAGGGCTGCCAGTCCGGGTTCTTGCGCATCGGCCGCTTCGTCGCCGCGCAGAAGATGGCCCAGCGCAGGTACGCCTTGACCAACCACGGGAAGTGGAAGTGCAGCGACGTCACCTGCGAATCCGGGCAGGGATTGGCGAAGTCGATGGGGTACCAGACGCCGCCGCCCTTGCCGTCGGGTTTGCGCAGGGCTTCGCA
>JANNAY010000937.1:0-2202 GCA_031384945.1 Deltaproteobacteria bacterium | reverse complement strand
CCTGCCCATCAAGTACGGCATCATTCCGTGGACGAAAGACGAGACCGCCCTCGCCGTCGACGACGTCAAATACATCGGCGACCCCGTCGCCGCCGTCTGCGCCGTCGACGAAGAGACCGCCAACGCCGCCGTCAAAGCCATCGTCGTCGAATACGAAGACCTCGACGCCGTGCTCGACACCGACGTCGCCAAAGTCAGCGGCAACGACGTCCGAACCAAGGTGAATCCCTTCGCCAAGAAGGGAAACATCTTGAAGGGCGTCGAGCTCGGCTTCGGCGACGTCGAAGGCAACCTCGCCGCCTGCAGAGACGGCGGCGCTGTCGTCGACGCTGACTTCTTCTTTCAAGGCACGACGCACGCGCCGATCGAGCCGCACTGCGCCATCGGCACCTACGACGAGCGCGGCCTGCTCACCGTCATCACGGCGACACAGACGCCGCACTACGTGCACCGCGACCTCGCCCATGTGTTGGGCATTCCAGAGGCGAACATCCGCGTGATTCAGCCGCCCGTCGGCGGTGGCTTCGGCGGCAAGAGCGAGCCGTTCACGTTGGAGTTCGTCGTCGCCAAGCTGGCGATGATCACGGGTCGCGCCGTGAAGCTGCTCTACACGCGCGAAGAGGTCTTCTACGCGCACCGCGGCCGTCACCCGATGAAGATGCACTACACCGTCGGCGCCGACGCCACCGGCAAGCTCAAAGCCGTCAAGAGCGACATCGACATCGACGGCGGCGCCTACGCCAGCTTCGGCATGATCACGGCGTATTATGCGGGGCAATTGTTGACCGGTCCGGTCGCTTTTGATTCGTACGCCTTTAACGCGACACGTTATTACACGAACAAGCCGGCCTGCGGCCCCAAGCGCGGCCACGGCAGCGTGCAGCCGCGCTTCGCCTTTGAGATCGCCTGCGACATGTTGGCCGAGAAGCTGGGCATCGACGCCATCGAATTTCGCCGGCGCAACTTCGCCGGCCAAGACGTCACGCTCATCAACGGCCAGCACATGAACAGCAGCGGTCTGCTGCTGTGCCTCGACGCGGTCATGAAGGCGTCAGGGTGGAACGAGCGCAAGGGCAAGCTGCCCCGCGGCCATGGCCTCGGCGTCGCCTGCTCGATGTACATCTCGGGTACCAACTACCCGATTTATCCCAACGACATGCCGCAATCCGGCGTACAGGTGAAGCTCGATCGCAGCGGACGCGTCACGATCTTCTCCGGCGCGTCTGACATCGGCCAGGGGCCCGGCACCGCGCTGGCCGTCATCGCGATGGAAGAGCTGGGCGTGCTGCAAGAGCACATCCACGTCGTGCTCTCGCACTCTGACCTCACGCCCGTCGACCTCGGCGCCTACTCGTCGCGCGTGACGCTGATGATGGGCCACGCCGCCCTCGAGGCCTGCCGCACGCTGCGCGAAAAGATCCAGGACGCCGTTGCGGCCCATTGGAGCAAAGAGGCAGCGTGCGCGCCCGACGACGTGCTGCTCGGTCACGGCAAGGCGTGGCACAGGCACGACACGGCGAGGTCGATGTCGACGCGCGACGCGTTCGTGCTCGCTGAGTCGCGCTACGGCACGCTGGGTGCGACCGGCGGCTACCGCACGCAAGAGCGCGGCGGCGACTACCGCGGCGGCACCATCGGCGCCTCGCCCGCCTACAGCGCCACCGTTCACGTCGCCGAGGTCTTCGTCGACGAAGACACCGGCCGCGTCGACGTCAAAAAGGTCTGGGTCGCCCACGACTGCGGCAAGGCGCTCTCGCCCGTCGTCGTCGAAGGTCAGATCGAAGGCTCGACGTACATGGGCGTCGCCGAGGTGAGCATGGAAAACATGCTCTACGGCAACCATCCAAAACCTGGTGAAACGCCAGGACCGGACCATGTTCGTGCAGGCATGCTCGTCGGGCCGAGCCTGCTCGACTACCGCATTCCCACAACACTCGATACGCCGGCGATCGAGGCGTTCATTGTCGAACAACCGGACCGAAACGGACCGTACGGCGCCAAAGAAGCCGGCGAAGGCCCGCTGCACTCGAGCATTCCGGCCGTCGCCAACGCCATCTACGACGCGGTCGGCGTACGCTTGACCGAGCTGCCGCTGACGCCGACGAAGGTATTGAAGGCGTTGAAGCAGCAGAAGGCGGCACTGTGATGTTGACCCTCGCCCTCGCATTCGCCCTCGCACCGCCCACGTTCGCGCTATCGGCA
>JANNAY010000933.1:0-1721 GCA_031384945.1 Deltaproteobacteria bacterium | reverse complement strand
GTGACGTCAACGGCATCGTCAAAAAGTTGTTGTCGGTCAAGGGCAACCGCTCACCCCGGTCGTTTCACAAGGCCCTCGGCAAAATCATGTGGGACGAGTGCGGCATGGCCAGAAACGAGGCCGGTCTCGTCGGCGCCATCCATGACATCCGCCAGCTGCGCTCCGAGTTTTGGGAAAACGTGAAGGTGGTCGGCAGCGAAGACAGCCTCAACACCAGCCTCGAGATGGCCGGCCGCGTCGCCGACTTCCTCGAGTTTGGCGAGCTGATGTGCCTCGATGCGTTGCACCGCGCCGAGAGCGCCGGCGGCCACTTCCGCGAAGAGTTCCAGACCGAAGACGGCGAAGCCAAGCGCGACGACGCCAACTTCCAATACGCCGCCGGCTGGCTCTACCGCGGCGAGAACAAGACGCCCGCGCTCGCGAAAGAGCCGCTGGTCTTCGACAAAGTGAAGCCGTCCGAGCGCTCCTACAAGTAACCAGGGGGCCTGTACCCTGGTTTGGTAGGCGCTGAGTCCTCTCTCCTTTGCTCTTTTAGAATCCTCCGAAGGATCACCCCATGGCAGCCGACGGCACAAAATCTCACGGAAAGACCCTCACGCTTCACCTCGAGGTGTGGCGCCAGAAGGATAAAAAATCCGACGGCGAGATGAAGAAATACACGGTGAAAGGCATTTCGCCGGACCAGAGCTTTCTCGAGATGCTCGACGTCTTGAACGAAGACCTGATCACCAAGGGCGAAGACCCCATCGCCTTCGACCACGACTGCCGCGAGGGCATCTGCGGCTCGTGCTCGCTGATGATCAACGGCGAGGCCCATGGCCCCGACCGCGGCACCACGACGTGCCAGCTGCACATGCGCCACTTCAGCGACGGCGACGCCATCGTCGTCGAGCCGTGGCGCGCGGCGGCGTTCCCCGTCTTGCGCGACCTCGTCGTCGACCGCGGCGCCTTTGACCGCATCATCCAGGCCGGCGGCTACGTCAGCGTCAACGCCGGCGGCGCCCCCGACGCCAACAGCGTCCCCGTGCCCAAGGTCGAAGCCGACCTCGCCATGGACGCCGCGCAATGCATCGGCTGCGGCGCCTGCGTCGCTGCCTGCCCCAACGCCTCGGCGATGCTCTTCGTCGGCGCCAAGATCTCGCAGCTGCGCCACCTGCCGCAGGGCAAGCCCGAGCAGAAGAAGCGCGCGCTCAACATGTTGAACCGCGCCGACAAAGAGGGCTTCGGCTCGTGCCGCAACCACTTCGAGTGCGAAGCGGCCTGCCCCAAAGAGATCCCGCGCCGCGTGATGGCCGAGGGCTATCGCGACTACGTCACGGCCACCGTCACCCGCGAAGACTGATTCGTCGTCGACGATCACGGCGCTCCGGCCGCGGCCAGCGTCGTCGTTGTCGAGCGCGTCGACCGGCCACGGTGGTGTTGTGCTGTGCACGGCTGAGGCACGGCTGAGGTCGCCACGTTCTGCGGCGTACGTCGTTGAGCGGGTGTCGCGTGCGTCGGTGCGCGCGTCGTCGCGTTGGAACGCCGTGGTATCGACGGTATGCCGTCCGCCACCAAAGTCGTCGTCGTCGTCGTCGTCGTCGTCGTCGTCGTCGTCACCGCGTTCTTCGTGACGGCGCAGCCGATCTCGTACGACGCGCCGGGGGCGCCGGCCATCCTCGTCGTCGGCGGCGCGCACGATCCGTCGACGTCGTCGGAGAACACCGAGACGATGCGCGCGG
>JANNAY010000923.1:0-5587 GCA_031384945.1 Deltaproteobacteria bacterium | reverse complement strand
GCCCATCGCCAGCCAACACCTGCACCACGCGGCGCTGCAGCTCATGGTGCGTCACCTGGTCGTGCTGCTCGCCGACGACGACGACCGTGCTCTTGCGCAGCCGCGCGACCACGTCGTCAAAGGCGATCTGTTTGCCGGTGGCGCCATCGACGTAGGCGTAGTCGTCGCCGTCGCCGAAGACGGGGGCCTCGACGGCGACGCGCTTCTTCTCGAGCGCCGGCCGCCGCACGATCTGCGCGTCGTCGCTGGTCAGCGTGGTCACCGTCGTCGTCGATGGATCGGCCGTCGTTGCGCAAGCGCTGACGACGACGCAGACGACGCAGACGACGCAGACGGCAAAGACGCCTCTCACGTCGGCTGCCAGTCGGCCTTGCGCAGGCGCTCGGCGACGAAGAAGTTCGCGTTCGAGATGGGACCGAGGTCGTAGTAGGCCTTGCCGACGATCAGGTCCGGGTTGCCATCGACCTCGACGACGTAGTCTTTGAGGCCGCCGTCGCCGATGAGCGCGCCGCCTTCGAAGACGCCGGGCCGGGGCGTGCCGCCGGTGTAATGCAAAAACAATGTGTGGTTGTGGCGGCCCGCGCGGCTCTGTCCCTCGTTGGGCTTATAGATGCGATAAAATGCGAAGCGTTTGATGTGGTCGTCGTCGGGCTTGGCCGTCCACGGGTCATCGCGCGTGCCGTGCTGAATCGGAATGTTGTAGCCCTCGAGCGTCGCGAGCGCGTCGATGTCAGACGCCGCTGACGACGAGAGCGGCAAGCCACGGGCGAAGAAGCCCTTGGCAAAACGCTGGATGCCCATGACCTTGCCGACGCCCGCGGCGACCGCGTTGCCGAAGACGTTCCACCCGCGAAACTCCCAGCCGGCGAGGCTCGAGAATTGTGGGGCCTTGCCTTGCGCGAGCACACCATCGAGCTGCTGCATCGTCATCGAGGTCAACTCTTGAAACGTGTGGGCCACCACTATCTCCGCTTTTTCAACAACCATGAAATAACCGACCGGGCCGATGAATCGTTGTACCCTTGAGCGTGGAGGTTCTGCCGCAGGCGCTCGGCCTGCTCGCGGTCTTTGGCGTCGACGCCCTTGTCGTCACCGTCGAGGATGCGCAAAAATGCCCCCTCGACCTTGTCGACCGACTTGCGGCGCTGCGCATAGAAATCTTCTTTGAGGCGGCGCATGTAACTGCCAAACAAAAGCTCGTAGTCGACCGCATCATCTGGATGCTCGAGCTTGTAGGCGCCGATCTGCGCGATCATGCCGCGGCGAAATTCTTCAGCGGATTCGCCGCCGCTGGCGAGCACGCTCTCGACCTGCTTCAAGACATCCGGATCAGGATCGACCAGCTTGCCGTTGACGGCGTCGGGCAGCTTCTCGCCCTTGGTCCACGCCGACACGTGCTTGAGGTAGCGCTCGAACAGCTCGATGTGTGAACCGGCTTTGACGAGGCCCATGGCTTCGCGCACGTCTTCTTCGAGCTTCTTCTGCAGCCAGTCTTCGATGTCGTCGACAAAGGCGACGGCGTCTTTGTAGTCGCGCACGGGCTCGCGCCGCAGCCACTCGTAGCTCGAGCGCGCCTTCACCAGCTGCCGCAGCTCGTCGATGACGGCCATCGGCGACAGGTGGTTGTAGTGGCGGTCTTGCGCCGCGTTGAGCAGCACCACGCGAATCTCGCGCGCCGAAGCGCCGTGGCGGCCTTCGTAGTCATCGCTGTTGACGTGCTCGTCGTAGAGCCGACCCGCGAGCGCACGCAGCTCTTTCTTCTCTTTCTGCGCCAGCCGCTCGGGCACGGCGCCGTCGTCGTAAAGGGCCATCTTCTCGACGGGGGTGAGGCCGGCGACGATGTCGCGCACGTGCTCGGGGTAGTTCGCGGGATCGGGCGGCTCGAGGCGCGTCAAGACCGCGAAGCGGGCAGCGACGTCGAGCGACAGCGGCGCGATGTGCACGCCGGTCAGCGCCCGCGGAATCTGATCGTTGTAGATCGAAATCTCGTCGGTCACGCGCAGCAAATATGGCGCGGTGATGAGTTCCATACGACCCTTGAACGAGGGCCAATCGGGGTGCTGCTTGAACGCGTCGAGGTGCAGCTCGTTGCTGCTCGCCACCATCACGACGTCGAGAAACAGCGAGACATTGTCGAGCGACGCCTGCGCCTGCTCGGTCGCCACCAGCAGGTATTTCCACGCGTCGAGCGGGCGTTTCAACAGATCGTTGAACTCTAAGACACCGCGGTTGGCATCGTTGAGCGCGCCGGCGGTCTCGAAGAGCGCGACGTGCTGCAGCGACGTCGGCAGCATCGCCAGCGAGCGATCGGCGGTGACCTGGCGCGAGTAGGCGTCGACCGACAGCTGCGGCTCAACGGCGACGACGCCCTGGCGGTAGCGGCGCGAGAGGTAAAAACGCTCGACCTGCACGTGGCGCAGCACCTCGTGGATGTCGCCGTGGTGCGTCGACAACAGCGCGTCAAAGATGCGCCGGTTCTTCACGCTGAGGTCGCCGATCTTCAGCACCTCGGGCAGCGGAAAATCGCGCGGCAGCTTGCCCTGCTCGACGAGCGAGGCGACGAAGCCTGTGCGGTCTTCTTTGGCGAGCAAGAACAGCGGGTGATCTTTGAGCTCGCAGGGCAGGCGCGCTTCAACGGCGCTGCCTTCGAGGTGCGCGTACGACCCCGACGTCGCCGACGACGACCCGCCGAAGCCCAGCTTGCCCCGCTGCACGCTGCCAGTGGGGAAGACCCAGTTGAAGCGGTAGAGGGCGCCGTCGTCGGTCTGCGAGTAAATCTCGGCCGCCCGCGTCAGCGCCTGGATCAACGACGTCTTCGCCGACCCGTTGGGGCCGTGCAGCAACACCAGGCGATCGATGCGCCCGCTGCGCACAAAGTTCTCGAGCACCCGCACGAGCGCCGCCTGCACGCGCTCTTGGCCGGCGACCCGGCCGCGGCCTTCGTCAAAGGCCTGGTCGAACAGGCGCCAGCGGCGCACCGGCCCAACGGAATGCTTGATCTCGTCGACGCCGAAGTGCTGGACGACGTCCATCAGATAGCGGGCGGCGTTGCGCAGGTGGCGCGCGGGGTGCGCGGCGACGTCTTCGAGGTACTCGTCAAACGACAAAATCGTTCGTCGCTTCTCGAACGTCGCCTTTGTGGCGGCAGCGATGGCGTCGAGGGTCTGCTTCGCGGGGCTGTTCGCCATGGCATCTCCGAGGTCGACGTCGACGGATGTTCGTAACAAAGAAAAGGGCGCCCGTGGTGGGCGCCCTTCTCGTGACTTGAGCTTGCGCTCAGATCACTTCTTCTTCTTCGCCTTGAGGTCGGCGATGGCCGTGTCGAGAGCCGCTTCGGTCTCGGTGGCCTTGGCCAGGGCGTTCTTGTCGTCGATGCCGGCGGCGGCGCCCATCTTCAGATCGGCGTGCTCACCCGTCGGCGCGTAGGCCGGGAGGGTTTCGACGACCGGCGGCGGCGTCGGGGGCTCGGGAACCTTGACGGGCTCCGGAACGACCGGCGGCGGCGGCGGATCGCAACCGATGGCAGTGATGGCGAAAGCGGCCAAGAAGGCCAGGCTGAACTTCTTCATGTGAGACTCCGTACGGGTGACAGGGGAAAAAACAGGGGTGCGACGACGACGACGAAGACAGTGTCGAATTCGGCGTCGTCGATGCAGGCGACTCAGCCGCCGACGGCGAGGGTGTGGCGCTCGTCTTCTTTGGTCTTCAGGCCATCGACCTTCGCCTGGAGGGCGGCGTCTTTGGTGAACTTCGCGACCTGGTCGAGGCGCTCGATGATGCCGAGGTGCTTCTGGTGGGTCTCTTCTTCGGCCTTCTTGGCTTCTTCAGAGTCAGCCTTGGCATCAGCCTTCTTCGCGGCAGCGGCGGAGTTCGCCTTGGCCTTCGCTTCGGCTTCGGCCTTGGCCTTCTCTTTGGCCTCTTCGATGGCCTTCTTCTTCGCTTCTTCTTTGGCGGCCTTGGCCTTCTCGAGGGCGGCCTTGTCGGCGAGCGAGGCGGTGGCGGGGACGAGAGCCACGACGGTGGCGATAACGAGGTGCTTGATCTTCATGAGCCTTCTCCTTCGACGTGCAGCTCACAGCTGCACGGGCAAAAAACGCCGAGCGGACGCTGTCACCAGAACCTTTGCCCTGTCAACAACGCGATCCGTCCGACGATGGTGTTCTCCGGCAAACGCCGGAGAACGTTCTGGGATCTCTTTTGCTGCAGCACAGATCTGCTGTCAAAAGCGCCGTGTAATGGCGACGTAAAAGCATCGTGACGTTTGGGTAAAAGCGATTGTAAAGGTAGTGTAAGGCGCCGCCGTCTGCGCAAACGACGACGGCGACATCGCTGCCGCCGTTTTCGTCGCGTTGTCGTCGCGCGCGCCTACTCGGCGTCTGCGCCCAGCGCGGCCATCTGCTCGCGCTCGATGTAAGCTGGCGAGCCCGTGAGCTGCTCCCACTTCGTCTCTTCGGTGTACATCTTCAACCGAAGAACATGCTGAAAGAACAGCTCGAGAAAGCGCCAGAAGTTGACTTTCATCAAGATGGAGTTCAACCAGCCCGTCGTGATGCAGTAGTGAATATTGTACGGGTGCGTGTGGTGGATTTGGTGGTGATCGCGCGGCAGGATCAAGTGCTTTTCTTGGAGCCACGCGACCACCGGCGGCGGGCTCTTCGCATGCGCCCACTTGTGAAACTGGTTGGTCGCGAAAGTGCCGATGGCGGCGAAGACGAGGGTCGCGACGGTGAAGGTGTGCCAGCCGATCGTGTAGTCGAAGGGGATGATCGCGAAGGCGATCAAGGCCGGGCACGTCGCCAAACAGTTGTTGCCGTTGGTCTCGAGAAAGTCGTGCCGCGTGATGTGTTTTGGATCGGAGTGGTGCTGGCGGAACGGGAGAACGAAATTCTTGCCGAGCACCGGCGTGTCGCTCGTCCAGAACCGGTCGAAGGTGAAGTGGACGACGCCGCTGCCGAAGTCGGCGAGCAGGTAGCCAGAGAAGAGCGCGCCGACGAGCACGATGAGCAGAGAGTTGGCCGCGGTGTCGTCTTCGAGCTGTCGCGCGGTTTGCACACCGTCGAAGCAGCGCCACAGCAAGAGGCCGATCAGCGAGGTCGCCAAGCCAATGCCGAACATCTCGAACGCCATGATGCCGGCGCTGCGTTGGTTCTGTGGGTGGGTGTCGTGGTCCATGGTGATCTCACCGCTGCAAAGACGCTTTTCAAATACGGCCGACCCCGAGGATCGGCCCAGGCAGAAGCGTCGCCTTCTCGTGTCACGACGACGTCATCGGGTGAAGGGTGGACGCGATGGAAACGCGGTGGACCGCCACGTGTGGAGTCTGCATGTCTTCTTCGAGCCCGTTCCCCTTTCCGCGCACGTCGGGGTTTGCTAGCGCGCCCGCCAAGATGAGCTTCTTGCGCCCGCTGCTCGCGATCTCTTTCCTCACCTCGTTGACCGCGGGGGCCGCCAACGCTGGCAACGACGTCGTCGGCGATTTGCCGCGCTTCCAGCTGGTGCCGGGTCCCTTTGTGGGGGGCCAGCAGCTGGCGGCGAAAAAGAAAAAGGCCGCCGCCGCCGACGACAAAGCCGCCGCTGGTGACGTCAT
>JANNAY010000917.1:0-11063 GCA_031384945.1 Deltaproteobacteria bacterium | reverse complement strand
GTGACGTCACTGCCGGCGGGCACGCGGATGCCTTGCAGGTCATCACCGAGCACGGGGTTGTCGCCCGCGTAGACGACGCCGTCTTTGTCGATGCTGAGGCGGCCGTCGCGTGTGTAGCCGGTGCTGCCGTCTTTGGTGGCGACGGCGAAGTAGGCGCCGTCACCGAGTCTGACGTCGAGGGCGTTGCCGGTGACAACGGCGGGGCCGCTGCGTTGGTCGACGCCAGCGCCGACGACAGCGACATGCACCTGATCGGTGCGCTCGCCTTCGTTGTGCGGTGGCAAGAACGAGGCGAACACAGCCTGACTGCCCTGAAAGCCGGGCGTGTCGACGTTCGCGAGGTTGTCGGCGATGAGCTCGAGGTCCTTCGCGCGGGCCGAAGCTGCGTTCATTGCGACGTACACACTGTCGGCCATGTGGATCCTCCACACCTGTCATCGGTCCGCCGGGGTGGCGCTTGAGATCTGGCGGCGTGTCAAGCGCTTGACGCTGACGACAACGACGCACGCACACGCGCGAAAACGACGACGACGGGCGCGTGCCCGTCGTCGTGTCGCACACCTGCTGCCGTGTTCAGGCCGCTTGCGACGCCTGCGCGTTGACGTTGAAGGCGCGCACGCGGCTGTACCAGGCGCCGGCCTCTTCGCCGCGCAGGGCGAAGGGCACCGCGTGAACTTCAGCCCCAGCGTTGACGGTCTTGAGCGCCGTGATGCGCAACCACACGTCGAGGGACGTGGCCCCAAAGGCGAAGCGCAAGCGAAAGACCTGGTTGGGCGCGAGTCCATCTTTGCCGATGAGCACGACGCCACGCATGGTCAGCTGACGCACCTCGAAGGTGCGCGGCGCCGCGGTGCCCTGCGTCGTCGCCGTCACCGTCGTCGAGGGCGGCGGCGCCGGCGGCAACGTCGATACCGTCGCCGGTCGCGCCGACAGACGCTCGATCGTGAACGAAGCCTGCAGCGCCGGCAGCGCCGGCAGCGAGCGGTAGAGCAAAGCCGCGTCTTTGGCGCCGATGCCATCAACAGCGGCGAGCTCATCGAGGTCGAGGGCGCTGCCGTCTTCGAGCAGGTCGATAACGTTGTCGACGGCGTTGATGAGCTGGATGATCGGCTTGTTCTTCGGGCGGAGGTGGTGCGTGGTGATGACCTCGCGCAGCGTTTCAGGAAGTTGCCAGCGCTCAGCAGCGAGGATGCCGAGTTCGGTGCGGTACTTGTTGACCAGCTCGCGCCAGACGTCGCTGCCGACGGCGTCGAGGGCGACGATGCCGCCGTCGGCAATGACGTCTTCGATCACCCGCACCGCGAGCAGTCGACCGAAATTGTGTAGCAAGCCGCAGACGAAAACCTCGTCGGCGGGAAGCCCGCGTGCTGTCGCCAATGTCGACGACAGCAGCGCTGACGTCACCGACTGACGCCACGCCTGATCGCGCAGCGCGACCAGCGGGCCGTCTGCGCAGGCTTTGCTGGCCAGCCCATCGGCGAGGGCGATGCGCTGGAGCATCTGGGTGCCCAGCGCCGTCACCGCCGCCGCCAACGTCGACACCGACTCGGCGCGACCGAAAGAGGCCGAGTTCGCGACGCGCAGCACGCGGGCCGCCAGCGCAGGATCTTTCGCGACCACGTCGACGAAGCTGCCGAGGCCGGCCCCCTTGGCCATCAACGCCTGCAGCTCGAGCACAACGCGCGGAAACGGCGGCACCTGGATCTCGCCCTTCTGCAGCCGGGCGACGATGTCGGCGTCGAGGGCGTCTTCGTCGACGCCCACGTCGATGTCCAGGTCGAGATCGTTCATGCGTTGCTCCTGTTCGATCTGGGAGATCGGCGCGCACGCTCCGATCTGAACCCCGTTCTGAATTCACATCTCGACGACGAAATCGACCCGACGGTTCTTGTCGCGGGCTGCGTCGGTGTCGGCGCTGTCGAGCGGTCGCGTGTCCGCGTAGCCGGCGAGCGAGAGTCGCGCATGCGGCATCAAGCCGGCGCCCTCGATGTAGCGGACGACCGCTGCGGCACGGTCTGCGCTGAGGTTCCAGTTGTTGCCGCGACCTCGCGTGTTGTCGGTGTGGCCCTCGATGCGCAGCGGCTTGTCGAGAGTGCGCAGCTCGCCGACGACAGCGTCGAGCACCGGGATGGCGCTCGGCAGCAGCTCGGCGCCGCCGGGAAGAAACATCTCGGTCGCCGCCATGCGGACGGTGAGCTTGCGCCCTTCGAGTTCGACGAGCAGGCGCGAGCTGCCGGCCTTTTTCTGACCAATGCGCTTCACGATCGCCGAGGCCTTGGCCTGCTCGGGCACCGACATGCTTTGCGGCAGCACACGCAGGCGTTGCGCGCCCAGGTCGGGCTCTTCTTTGAAGAGGGGCAGCTCGCCGCCGCCGCCGTCACCTTGGATGTGCAGGGCGAAGCGCACCGCGTTCTCGACCTGACGCACCTTCTTTTGATCGACCGCTGACATTGCATAGAGCACGACGAACAGCGCAAACAACAACGTCATGAAATCTGCGTATGAGACCAACCAACGTTCATGGTTTTCATGCTCTTCGTGAACTTCATGCTTGGCCATGGTCAGTGAGCCTCTTTGCCATCAACGACGCCGCCGTAGGCCACGATCTTCTCGGTGAGCGCGCCGGTCGACAGTCCCTCTTGAATGCCGAGCACGCCTTCGATGATCAGCGTCTTGCGATCTTTCTGCGCTGTGAGTTTCATTTTGATCTTGGCGGCCAGCGGCAAGAAGATCAGGTTCGATAAGCCGACGCCGTAGATGGTGGCGACGAAGGCGGTGGCGATGCCGGGGCCGAGCTTCGAGGGGTCGCTCAAGTTGTCCATCACGTGGATGAGGCCGAGCACCGCGCCAAGGATGCCGACGGTCGGGGCGAAGCCGCCGGCGGACTCCCAGATCTTCGCGCCTGCCGACGCGTGAGCGTGGTCGTGGTGCGACTGCGCCTCGAGCACGTCGCGGGCGACGCTGCGGTCGACGCCATCGACGACCATGCCGATGGCCCGCTTCAAGAATGGATCCTGAATCGTGCCCATCTTTTGCTCGAGCGCGAGCACGCCGTCTTTGCGCGCGAGGTTGGCGAACTCGAGCAGCTGCTTCGAGAGCTCGGCTGCGTCGCTCTTCTGCGACTTCATCGCCAGCCCGAACATCTTGAGGCTCATCTTCAACGAGGCGGGCGTGTTGGCGACGACGATGGCGCCCAGGGTTCCGCCGCCGACGATGAGCAGCGCGGTGAGCTGCACGAGGCTGCCAGGGTGGCCACCCTCAAGGATTTGGCCGACGAGGATGAAGGCGACGGCGATGACGACGCCGCCGGGGGTGGTGATGTCCACGACGTTGCTCCTGCCGATCTCTCGGATCGGCAACTCGGTTCATTCAGCAGGGGTGGGCAGCAGGTCGCCAGCGGTGCCGTCGACGGCCGCGTCTTTGAAGGCGCGGGCGACACCACGGGCGACGACGTCGGCGCGGACGTCGGCAACGCGGCCGGCGACGACGTCGGCCTTCTCTTTCACGCGCACGGTTTCACCATCGCGCAAGCGGATCACGGTGGTGCCGCTGCCTTCGATGGAGACGATCGCGCTGACGTTGAGCCACAGCTCGGAGCCATCGAGGCGGGTGAGCGGAACCATTGTGATCCTCAGGCGACGTCGCGCACGCCCTGCATCTGCAGGTTGCGACGAAAGTTGGTGGGTGAAGAGGCGGCAGCCGCAGCGACGTCAACGTCGACGAGACCGCTGGCGACCAAGGCGGTCAGAGACTGATCGAAGGTGTGCATGCCCTGGTCGCTGCTGCGCTCGAGCACCGACGGGATCGCTTTGTGCCGCGCAGGGTCACGAATCGCTTCTTTGCTCGCGTAGTTGTTGATGAGCACTTCGGTGCAGAGCACGCGCGCGTGCGGCGCGCCTTTGCGTGGCAGCAGGCGCTGCGAGACCACGCCGCGCAGGGCGTCGGCGAAGCGCTCACGCAACATCGCGTGGCTCTCTGCTTTGCCCATCGCGGTGGCGCGACCGACAGTGTGGGCCGCGCTGTGGGTGTGAAACGTCGACACCACACAAATGCCGGTCTCGGCGGCGTGCAGAGCGACCTCAAAGGCGTCTTCGGTGCGCAGCTCGCCGACGAAGATGACGTCGGGGTCCATGCGAAGGGCTTCAACCAGCCCGCTGCGCACGTCGACGGTGTCGCGGCCGATCTCGCGCTGCGTCAGGCACGACGACGACGTCGCCAGCCGGTACTCGATCGGGTCTTCGACGGTGACGATGTGCAGGTTCTCTTGCTGCGCCATCGCGTTGAGCAGCGCCGCTGCTGTCGTCGATTTGCCGGCGCCCGTCGGTCCGGTGATGAGCACCAGCCCGGGTCGCACCTGCGCCAGCGTCTTCATCACCGGCGGCAACCGCAAATCGGCAAAGCTCGGCACCTGCACCGGCACCACGCGCAGGGTCAGCGACCACATGCCGTTGGCCGCGAACGCCGTCGCACGAAAGCGACCGAGCTCCGGGTCTTCGAACGAATATTCGTGGGCGCCGACGACGACGCCAAGCTCGCGGCCAGCGGTGACAGCGACGCAGCGCGCCACCTGCTCGGCCGAGAGCGGCGGCACGTCGAGGTGACCGAGGCGACCGCCGGAACGCAAGAAGGGCGCTTGCCCCACACGAAGGTGGATGTCGGAGCACCCGGCCTGGGCCGCCGCGCGCATGATTCCGTCGAGGAGGGGTTCGTTGCTCACGTCTCCGTCATCGACTGCGGCAGCGTGGGCTTGAGCACCGATCGTCGGAAGATCGACGCCCCGTCACGCCGCTGACGGCTCAGCCGTAGGCCTTGCGGGCGCGCTGTGACACGCCGAGCTGCTGCTGCTGTGCGGCGATGCGTTCGAGGGCGGCTTTGGCCTCTTCGCTGGCCCGCTTCCACAGCCCCAACAAACGGCGCACGCGCGGGTCGTCGGCGTCAGGGTTGGCGCCGAGAAATTCCACAACGCGCAGTTCGACAGCGACGACGAGGGCGGCGGCGGCATCGACGTCGTCGTTGCCGAGGGCGTCGATGACGGCCTCGAAGACGACGGCGGCGGCAACGGCGGCGTCTTCGATGTGCTCAGCCATTGACGGATCCGACCTTGTCGACCGCCTGCTCAAAGGCCTCGACGATCGGGCGAAAGGCGCGCGATGCAGCTTCGATGTCAGCGACATCGCGCTCGCCCATGGCGCGCGTGAGCCGCCAACTGACGAAGGCGTAGACGTCGGCGAGCGACCGGCACAGGGCGTCGCCGCGCGACGCGTCGAGCGTGTCGTTGAGCTCAGCGACGATGGCGAGGGCGCGGTCAAAGCCGGCGTCAGCTTTGACCGCGTCGACGAGCACGAATTCGCGCGCGATTTCCATCGAGCTCAGCGCCTTGCGCAACAGCAACACCAGGGTGCGCTCTCTGCTGGCAGTGGTCTGGGCGACGGCGGCGTAGCGGCGGGCAGGCATCATGACGGTCCCACTCTCATGTAGTTCATGAGTTGTTCTTCTGGCTGTTGCTGAGGCTCGTGAGGAAGTCGCCGGTCTTGTTGAGCTTCGAGATGATCGACTCCATCGCTGAGAACTGCGCGATGAGCCGGTCTTTCATCTTGTCGATGCGCGTCTGCTGGTCGACGACGTCGGCCTCGAGCCGCTTCCGTTCGGCGGCGAGGCCGTCGGTGCGGGCCTTGATGATGCCGCCATCGTCGGCGAACGACTTCGCGACCTTGTCGATGGCGGTCTTGAACGCGCCCGAGAAGACGCGGTCGACATCGTCGCCGCCGCGGGCGATGGCCGCGTCGAGCTTGCCGGTGTTGAGCGACAGTTTTCCGTCGCGTCCGGTCTCGAGACCCAGCTCGGCAAGAGAGCGCACGCCGCCGGCTGCGTTCTCTTTGACGAGCGTCGAGGCCAGCTGCTGTTGCAGAAAGCGCAGCGTGCTGTCGCCACCAAGGGTCTTGCCACGATCGGTGTTGGCGTCGAGGTTGAGCTCGCCTTGCAGGATGCCGGCGACGGCGTTGTACGCGTCAACCAGCCCTTGCACTTTCTTGTGCGTGCCAGCCGTATCGTCGTTGACGATGACGGTCTCTTTGGGGCCGATCTTGGTCGCCTCGAGCGTGAGGCCCGGGATGGCGCCCGCGAGCGATGTGCCGCGACGCTCGAACCGCAGCCCGTCGACCAGGGCGACGGTGTTGCTGGCCTCTTGCGTGATGGCGAGGTCAAGCGCCTCACCGTTGCTGCCCGTCGTCGTCATCGACAGCTGCAGCGCCGACGACGGCGCCTGACCGACGGCGAAGCCGGTGTTGCTGCGCGTGACCGAAAGGTACGCCTTTTCGCCGTCGAACAAGACGGCGGCGTTGACGGGCGCGTCGCCGTCGTTGATGGCCGCGGCGACGTCTTTCAGTGAGGCGCCGTCTTCGATGTCGACGTCGTAGTCGGTGCCGTCGATGTCGAAGTGCAACGTGCCGCCTTTGATGGCGGCGGTCTCTGATGAGAGGGGTGCGCTGCGCGCCTTGGCCGCTGTCGCGAGGCCGGTGATTTCGACGTCGAAGCGGCCGGCGCTGGCGGCACCTTGCACGCTGGCGGTGAAGCTGCTGTTCGTGCCGCTGATGGCCAGCGCGCGCACGCTGCCCTTGGCGAGGTCCGCAGTGGCGGCCTGCAGTGACTTCAGCTTTGCGGCGATCTCACCCAGCGATGAGATCTTCACCTTCGTCACCGTGATCTTCGACTCGATCTTCGTGACCGAGGCGCCCTGCAGCGTCACAAGCGAATCGATGATCGAATTTGTGTCGAGCCCCGAGGCGAGGCCGCCCGCGCGAATGTTTCCAACCATATGAGCCTCGACGACAGAGAGAGACGATCGACAACGGGCGGTGGTGGCACCGCCCGTTGTCAACCCTCAAGAAACAATCAACCCAAGAGCTTCAGCGCGATCTGCGGCTGCTGGTTGGCCTGCGCGAGCACCGAAACGCCGGCCTGCTGCAAGATGTTCGCTTTCGCCATGTTGGCCGATTCTTCGGCGACGTCGACGTCGCGGATGCGGCTGTTGGCGGCGGCGGCAGACTCGGCTGAGGTCGCGATGGTGGCCGAGACCGACGTCAAGCGGTTGGCGACGGCGCCCAGCTGCGAGCGAAAGTCGGACACGCCGGAGATGGCCGCGTCGATGACGCTGAGGGCCGTGCGCGACTGCGCCGCCGAGGTCTCGAGGTCGATGGCGCCGCCGGTCGCCAAGTCGGCGATGGTGTTCGTGCCGTCGCCAAGCGAGGCGCTGTCGACGTTCATGGCCGTGGTGTCGAGCGTGATGAAGTCGTTGTTGGTGGCGCGAATGCCGACCTGAAAGGTCAAGGGCGCGCCGGCGCCGAAGATGGTCTGGCCGTTGAACTCGGTGGTGGCGTCGATGCGATCGAGCTCACCGATGAGCGCGTCAGACTCTTCTTGGATGTAGCCACGCTCGGTGTTTGAGATGCCGTCGGACGAAGACTGCATGGTGAGTTCGCGCAGGCGGGTGAGGATGTTGCTGGTTTCGTTGAGCGACGCCTCGGCGGTCTGCACGACCGAGAGTCCGTCAGACGCGTTGCGCTGCGCCTGGCTGTACGACTTGACCTGTGCGGTGAGGTTGGCGCTGACGCCGAGGCCGGCAGCGTCGTCAGAGGCGCGGGTGATGCGCAAGCCCGACGAGAGCTTCGACATCGAGCCTTGCAGCATGTCTTGCGACTGGCTGAGCGACTTCTGGGCATTCATCGAGGCCATATTCGAGCGGATGGACAACATCTCTTCTTCTCCTGATCAGCGGCGGCCGCGGTGGCGGACTGCCTTGTGGTTCTGGTCGGAGTGAATCTGCCGACCGCGTTGCTTCTGTCTCTTTCTTCGGTGCGCCCGCGGTTTCTCTTCAACGATCGGCGCGAAGATCTCTGAGTGCAGATTCGTCGACGAGAAGCGGGCGGCCACGGAGCAGCGCAGACCCAACGCAAGCGACCGGCACGCAGGCCGGTCGTCGTGGTCATCAACTGCGGGTCAACAATCATCAGTGCATGCGCGCAGCGATCTCATCGAAGCCGCGCTGCTCGCGCTTGTCGTTCTCTTTGCGTGCCTCGTCTCGACGACGATCTTGCAGACGCAACAACGCATGATGCTCGACGGCGGCCTGCCGGTGTGTTGCGCGTACATCGACGACGACGCGCTCAACCTGCTGCAGCTTGTGCTCGGCCTTCACCAGAACATCGCGCACGCGAGCATCGGCGAGGTCGCAGAGCCAAGCGAGCTGCACGTCGCGCTCGGCGGTCAGCTTCTGCTTCTGTTCTTCGACGAGGGCGCGCTGCTGCTGCTCGAGCGCCAGAGCGTCGCGCAGGTCTCTAGCGGCACGCTCTTCGCAATTGGCTTTGTAGTCGACGACGGCGGCGAGACGGTCTTTCACGCTGTGACAGAACGGCATGGCGCCGCAGATCTTGAGGGATCAGCTGAGCACAGCACGCAGCTCTAACAGCGCGGCTTTGAGAAGCTGACAGACGCGCGCTTCTGACAGCTGCAGCACCTGAGCGATCTCTTTCTGTGAGAGATCATCGACGAACCGCAGCGAGACAATCATCTGCGAGCGCTCGGGCAGCGTCGCGATGGCGGCGCCGAGGGCCGCGGCGTCCTGACGAAACATCGACAACGATTCGCCGTCGCTGACTTCGCCTGCGATGTCGACGTCATCGACGGTGACGTCTTCGGCGCTGGCGGCGTGGGCGTCGAGGGCGACGGCGACGGCGCCTTCTTCGAGTGACGCCTGCTGCGCGATCTCTTTGGTGGAGGGGGCGCGGCCGAGACGCCCTTCGAGGGCATCGCGAGCGCGCTTCACCGACGAGACGTCGTCACGCAAGCGGCGCGGCAGGCGATCGAGGCGGCGCACCTCGTCGAGCATGGCCCCTCTCACGCGGTGCGCGACGTAGGTCGTGAGCTTGGCGCCGCGGGTACCGTCGAAGCGCTCGACGGCTTCGAGGACGCCAAGTGCCCCCGCCGACCAGAGCTCAGCGGGATCGACGCCGGTGCGGCGAGCAATCGCCCGGGCGCAGCCGTCGATGAGCGCGCCGTGCTCGCGCACCAGCGCTGAGCGCCCGTCTTTCGTCGTTGGGCGCGCGCCTGCCGACGAGTATCGGGCGAGGGCGCGGGCGTTCGCGGCGATCATCGCGCGCTCCCGAGCAGACCGCGGCGATCGCGTGGCTCGTCGAGCAACCAGCCCCGCGTCAGCATCGCCATCGTCTTCGCGGCGGGCGCTCCCGGCTGCGCTTGCACGAGCGGGCGCTGCGCCAGAACCGCCTGACGCACGCCGTCGTCAAGGGGCACGCAGCCCTTGAAGCGCAGCCGCGCCGTGAGAAAGCGGCCGGCCACACCCGACAGGCGGCGAAAGACATCGCGCGCGGTCGACTCGGTGGCCTGGTTGACCAGCACATCGACAACGTCGACGCCGGCGAAATGGTGCAGCACTTTGATGGTCGCGTACGCATCCGACAGCGACGTCGGCTCGGGCGTCAGCACGAGCAAGACCTCGTGGGCGGCGCGGGCGAAGAAGACGACGTTGTCGCCGACGCCGGCGCCACAGTCGAAGATGACGACGTCGAACGTGGCGAGCTGCGGCCCCAGCATCTCGAGAATCTGTCGCTGCTGCTCGCTGCCGATCTGCGCCATTTCAGCGACGCCGGCGCTCGCGGGCAAGACAAAGATGCCGCCAGGTCCAGGTACGAGCGCCTCTTGAAACGTCACCTTGCCATCGAGCACTTCGCCCAGGTGGTGCTTCCCACGCACGCCCAGCACGATGTCGACGTTCGCGAGGCTGAGGTCGGCGTCGACGAGCAAGACGCGCTTGCCGCCGGCGCTCGCGCACAAGGCGAGGCTTGTCGACACGAAGGTCTTGCCGACGCCGCCTTTGCCGCTGACGACCGCGACGACGCGGGTCTGTGTCTTCATCAGCGATTGCGCGAGCGCGCGAAGACCGCGGGCCTGATCGTCGTAGCTCATCGGGCGCCGCCGATTCCGTTCATGACATCGGAGAGCGAAGCCTTGTGAATGTCGTCGGGCACGTCTTGTCCATCTGTGAGAGCGGCGAGTGGCAAGCCGAGAAGGGCGGAGCAGCCGACCGCACCGCCGCAGCCGTCGGCTTCGTCAACCTTGCTGACGACAAGGCCGGCAGGGGCGAAGGGGGCGAAGCGCACCTTGTGCTTCAAGAGCTGCTTCTCGGTGGTCGACGCCGGCACCACGAGCATGGTTTCGATCTGCGGCATCGTGCGAAAGCGTTGGGCGTCGAGGCGGTCGGTGCCATCGCTCGGCGAGCGGCCGGCGGTGTCGATGAGCACGAGGTCGACGCCGCGGGCGTGGTGCAGCGCGCGGGCGAGCTCGTCGTCGTTGCTGGCGACGTAGCAGGGCACGGCGAGTATCTCGGCGTAGCGCGCGAGGTGCTGTACTGCGCCGACGCGCCAGGTGTCGGTTGTGATCAGCGCGATCTTCTTTTTCTCGATCAGCGCCTTTGCCGCGGTCTTCGCCAGCGTCGTCGTCTTGCCGCTGCCAGTCGGTCCGACAAAGGCGACGGTGCGCCGCGGAGATGACGTCGATTCCCACGGCGCGCGCGTGAATGTGCAGAGCTCAGACAGGGCCTGCTCGTAGGCGGCCATCGCCGAGACGCCGCTGTTCTCGATGCGGCGCGCGCGTTCGAACAACCGTCGAGCAACCGTGGGATGAAGATCGAGGTCCAACGAAGACGTCGTCGGCTTCGTCGGCGCCGACGCTGGCGGCGACAGCAACGACGACGGCCCCCGCTCTTGTGCCGGCGTCTCGGCCTGCACACGAACTTCATAGCGCCGCTGTCCGCGGGCCACGACCTCGCGCGTATCGACGATGACCGCGTCGTCGCCGAGCGCAGCTTTGACAGCGCCGAGCGCTTCACGCGGAGTGCTGCCAAAGAAAGACTGGGTGGCTTCGATGTTCACGGGCAGGCCATTTCAATCGCCGTGCCCGTCGCTGGCGACGCCGCCGCCGTCGTCGCTGGCACCCGCCAATTTGTTGTCGCCGCATCCGCCAGCGTTCCGGCACCGGTGCCAACCTCCTGA
>JANNAY010000805.1:0-11207 GCA_031384945.1 Deltaproteobacteria bacterium | reverse complement strand
GCGTAGCCGCCGCCGCGTCCGCGCTCGGCCTTCAGCGGCAGCTGCGCCTCTTGGAGCGTGTCGAGGTCGCGGTACATCGTGCGCAGCGAGACGCTGAAGCGCTCGGCGAGAGACTCGGCGGTCACGCCGGTCTTGCGGCCGCGCAGGTGCTCGGCCAGCGCGAGCAAACGCGTCTGTCGTTTCATTCAGCTATCTTGCCAGAAGCCTGACAGGCGTCGTCGAGCTTTTTGCGGCACATGCCTTGGCGCGTCCGGCGAGGGCGCGCTCGCGCGAGACGACCTGCGCCGCCAGCACGGCGGGCAAGTGTTGCTCGAGGCCAGTGAGCCAGCGGGTGGTGCGCCAGGTCCAACGCGTGGTGGTGATGGCGGTGAGCACGTCGGCGACGGCGGTGCCTGCGGGGAGGGCGGCTTCGAGGGCGCGGGCGAGCGACAGCTCTGACGACGTCTGCTTCTGCTGCGCGGCGTCGCAGGGGTCGTCGCCGGTGAAGCGGACGACGTCGGTGACCTTGTCGCGGCCGCTGCGCATCACCAGCTGCCACTCGCTGCGCGCGCTGTTCCACGGGTATCCGACCGGAAAGAGCACGAGCTCGTGCTGGTTCGCGACGATGGCGAAGGCGAACGAGACGCCGAGGCGGTCTTTGAACAAATCGTCGACGCGCGCCTGCGTCGACGTCGACAGCTTCTGGTTCGGCGCCAGCACGATCGTGACCTTCAAGCTCTTGTAGGCGTCGGGATCGTGGCGAGGATTCACATTCGCGAACAAGGTCCACGCGTCGACGGTGTGGACGATGAATTCGACGGGTTCACCAGCAACAGTCAACGTCAAATGAAACGGTGTGCAGTGGAACCAGAAGTCGCTGGATTCGCCGTAGACGCCGTCTTTGCCATCGACGAATCCGGCGTAGGCGATGGCGGGGACGTCGACGTTGGCAGAGGCGCTGGCGTCAACAAATTCGTCATCGGCGACCGCGACGTCTTCGGCGGAGAAGGCCCAGGCGGCGTCATTCAAACGCTTGTGAAAAACCCCGCGCACGCCAGCTTCGTTGTCTCCCACGACGGCGAGGACGCGGCCTTCATTGCCCTTGCCCTCTTGTCGAATCGCGATGCGCCGCGTGAGCCGCTGCGCGGGGGGAGGGGGCTGCAGCGTCCACTCTTCGGCGGGCAGCGCGCGCGTCTGCGTCTCGCTGTCGGGGTCATCGCCGGGGCGGTTCTCGACGTCGAATTCGCCATAGTCGTAGTCGTAGAAGGGCGTGCCGCCGAACGAGTCGTAGTCGACGAACCGCGTGTAGAGCGCGCCGTTTTCGGCGATGACGAAGACTGTCGACGCGCTGGCCGCGACGCTGGCGACGACGATCGAGCTGCGGGCCGGTCCGCAGAGCTCGCGCGAAAAATCAGGCGGCAGCCACGGGTCGCCCAACAACAGCTCGCGTCCGTCGTCGCTGAGCGCCCACAGCGTCGTCGTGCCGGCGTTGCCCCAGAAGAATTGTTGGCCCTTCGTGTCCTGGTAGTGCTGCACGTTTTGGTGGCGCATCGAATAGGTGAGGCGCCCGGCGCGCAGGTGCGTGACGTCGAACGGCAGCGACAACGGCGCGCGCGTGAAGGGCAGCGTGGGCAGTCCCCACAGCGAGTCGTAGACGCCGCTCTCGAAGTGATGAAGGCCGCCCTTGTCGTCGACGACGGCGAAGAAGGCGTCTTCGTCGGCGAAGACCGCGACGACGTGGTCGCCGGCTTCTGCGAATTCGACGGCGGCGGCGCCGTCGCGCTTGATGAAGAGCTTGCCGCCCTTCACTTCGTAATTTTGATGCAGCCCGCGCGCGTGTCGCACGTCGACGTCGGGGCCGACATCGGCGACATCGGCGACGTCGGCGACGGCGCCCGCGACGACGACGACGACGACGACGGCGATCACTGGCGGCCTGCGGGGTCGATCTCGTCGGCTTCGGCGTTCTTCGATGCGGCCTGGCCGAACAAGACAGCGCCAGCGCCGAGGCCGATGACGGCGGCCGCGCCACCGCCGAGCAACACAAGGGGCTGTGCGCTCTTGTTGTTGAGCGCGAGCAAAGCGGTGGCGACGAGGGCGCCGCCGGCAACGACGCCGCCCGCGCCGACCACCGTGCCGGCGAAAGAGAGGTCGGTGGCCCCGTCCCGCAGCGCTGCGGCTTCGGTGCGGCGTTCGCGGATGCGGCGCTGCGCCGCCGAGAGCTCGGCATCGCGCGCCGCCGACGACCTCGACTTCACCGTCGTCGTCGTCGGCGCCACATTCGGCGGATCGTCGTCGTCGCCGCGGACCCGACGCACCGGCTGCTCCACCGACGTCGTCTTCGGCTGCGGCGGCGTCGTGGGCGTCGTCGTCGTCGCGGGTGTCGGCTCTGGCGGCTTCTGCTTCGGCTTCGGCTTCGGCAGCGGCACCGCGCCCGTCATCGAGCGCGCGGCGTTGTGCAATTCGACGGCGAGGTCGTCGACGCTGGCGGCCTGCACCACGCGGCGATCGCTGGGGACTTCGCCCTTGGCGTCGGCGAGCGTGACGTGCACGAAGAACGATTCGCCGAGCTTGCCGACGCGGCCGAAGACGACGAAGCGGGCGCCGAGGGCGTCGGCGAGGTCAGAGACGCAGACGTCGCTGGACTCGCAGTCGGCCTCTTGCCGCTGCGCCTCGAGGTCGGCCAGCGTCGTCAATTCGCGCTTCGACGTGACCGAGAACTTCTTCGACTCGCCCACCCACGCGGCGAGAAAATCGGTCAGCGTCGACGCCATCTGCGGGTCGACGCCCTTGTCGGGCTTCAGGTCCATCACCAACAAACGCGGCGCCTCGGACGCACCCGGCGAAGTGGCGACGACGACGAACGCAGCGATGGCGGTGGCCAACATGCTGCCTGCTAGCGCTGTTGCCGCACGGCTTCAAACACAACGACGGCCGCGCACTGCGCCATGTTGAGCGAGCGAATGCCCGGGCGCTGCGGCAGCGTGACGATGCGCGAAGGATGGCGCGCGCGCACGTCGTCGTCGACGCTGCCTTTTTCGGGGCCGACGACGACGACGGCGCCGCGGACGAGGTCGGCGTCCCACGGGGTCTTCTGCCCACCGACCTCGACGATCCACGGGTCTTTGCCCAGCAGCGCGAGGCAGCGCGCCAGCGAGTCGTGAAAGTGCACGCGCGCGCGGGGCCAGTAGTCGAGGCCCGCGCGCCACATCGAGCGGTCTTCGGGATCGAGCTGTGAGCCGCAGACGTGCAACGCCGCGCCCGTCGCTGCGCACAGCCTGACGCAAGCGCCGACGTTGCCCGCGATGGCCGGCCGGTCGAGGACGAGGTGGACCAAAGGTTCCACAGGTTCCACGCCGTTGACGTCGTCGTCGCGTGCTACTTCTTCGTCATGCGCTTCGCTCATCGCGTCTGCTTCGTCCTCTTCGTCGGCGCCATCGTCCTCGACGGCTGCTCTTGCGGCAAGAAAGACGAAGAGGTGGCGCCCAAGAAATTTCTCGACGAGCTCGTGCGCCGCCGCGTCCCCGACACCGACCTGATCGTGGCGTTGCCGAAGGGCTGGCTCATCGAGACGCCCAACCCTGGACCGCTGCCGCCCCCCGGTCCCCCGTCGACGAACCCCAAGATCGAGCTGAAGACGCGCACGCTGCTCTCGGCGCGTCCGGGCACCCCTGCCCCCGGTGCGCTCGTCGCGCCGCAGCTGCTCGTGCTCGAAGACCCGTGGCTGCCCACCGGCACCACCGGCGTCGACTACCTCGTCGCCCAGCGCGCCTCGAACCAGACCGCCCTCGGACTCGACATCCGTCACGTCGACGCTGAGCCGTCACGTCGTGAAGGCCGGCCGACCTACCACATCCGCGACGAGTGGACGGTGCGCGGCCCCAACTTCAACAAGACCCTCTCGCAAGAGGCGCTGTTGATCCTCGACGACGTCAAAGCCCCCGACGGCTCGGCCGGGCTGCACGGCTACACGGTGGTCATCACGCTCGAGCAGACCGAGTTTCAGAAGCTGCAACCGTTGGTGCGCGAGATCCTCGCGTCGGTGCGCTTCGAAGAGAAGAACGCGCCGGCGCCTGCGACCCCGCAGTAGCGCACGTCGGCTACTTCTTCGGCGGCGGCGTCGTCGTCTTCTGCACGCTCTTGTCGTCTTCTTCGATGGCGAAGCGGACAAGCGTCTTCACAGCGTCGTTGCGGCGGACGTTGCCCAGCAAGAGCTTGAGGTCTTCGTAGACGGTGGGGTCGTTCAAGAGCATGCCGACGGTGCCCTTGCCCTTCTTCACCTCGGCCACGATCTGCTTCACGTCGCCGGTGATGACCTTGACGTCAGAGGCCGCGCCGGAGACCGAGGCCATGATTTGGCCGTCGTCGGGTTTGTAGAGAAGGTTGTGCACCAGGCTGTCTTTGGTGCGGACGTCGCTCACGACCTGCGTCGCCTCAGCGATCAATTTGCGTGCGTCGGCGACCGTCGCTTCACCCTGTTCACCGTACAACAATTCGTGCACCAGCGACTGGTTGGTGCGGACATCAGCGAGGATGCCATCGACCTTGGTCAGGCTCTCGTTGACGGTCTTTGTCGACGAGTTGATGTTACCAACGATGTCTTTGTAGGCCTGACCGCTGCTCTTATCAAAGATCAGCTGGTGAATCAGACCGTTGCCGTGCTGAATCTCGTCGGCGATGTCTTGGATCGACTGCATCGCGGCGACGACGGTGGCCTCGCCGCCGGCCTTGCGAAAGCCCTCGAGCAGGGCGCGAATGCTCTCGGTCGAGGCGTTCACGTTGTCGATGATTTCGCCGGTGCTGGCGAGGGCGGCGGCGATGTCGACGCCTTCGTCGCTGCTGATCATGTCGCCGTTCTCGACCTGCGGCTTCGACAGCGAGCCGATCGAGATGTCGATGAACTTGTCGCCGAGCAGACCTTCGGTTTGCACGGCAGCGACGGAGTCGGTGCGAATGCGCTCCATCACGTCGGCTGAGATGCGCATGTCGACGGTCATCTTGCGGGCGGTGCCGTCGCCCACCTGCAGCGTCGAGCCGGCGCCGAAGTCTTTCAGCACCTTCAAGGTGACGGTCTCGACCTGCGACCAATAAATCTTGCCGGTGGCGACGCCGTCGCGGCCGCGCACGCGCACCAAGATGCGCTCGCGGGCCTTCTGTCCGTGAAAGTCGGTGCCGACCACTTCGATGGCGGCTTCGAGCTTTTCGTCGGGGTCAGAGGCGATGAGCGACAGGTTCTTCGGGTCGCTGAACTTGTTCTGCAGCACCTTGAGCGGCGCGTTCAGCGTGGCCTGACCCTCGGGAATCAAGATCGTCGAGAGGTCGACGGGCTTGACGATGGCGGCGTCGGCGTTGGGGTCGAGGTCGGGCAGCTCGATCTTCGAGACGATGCCCACCGAGATGCCCGACAGCCGCACCTGTCCGCCGACCTAGAGGCCCGCGACGGTGGTGAACCGCGCCTTCAAGTGCGCGCTCTTCTCCCACAGCTTGCGCTCCTGTCCGATGACGAACAGGGAGAGGAACGTCGCCACGATTCCGAGTGCGACGAAGAGGCCGACCTTGACGTCGGTGCTTCGCTGGTTTTTCGCCATGGGCCCACGCTAGCGGAAAGCGACCGTCACCGCACGCTCGACATGACGCTTTCTGACGACGTCAGGCCGCCATGACCGCGCGGAGACAATTCGCCCTCCGCCGGGTTCATTCAGAGGGCGGCGGCGGGCTGCGACCGGGGCCACCGCGCAGCGGCAGCTCGGGCATCAGCAACGTCACCAGCAAGCCGAAGAGGGCGAAGAAGATGGCGACGAAGTAAACGCGGACGATGGCGTCGGTGAAGGCCTGCTTCATCGCTGCGCCGACCTTGCCGACGGTGCTGATGGCTTTGGCTTCGGCGTCGTCGAGGCCTTTGCCGGCGCCGCTCTTGGCGTTGGCGCGGGCAGCGACGATGGCGTCGTCGCGGGCCTTGTCCATGCCGACCGAGATCGCCGCGAGAATCGCCGCGCGCGACTCAGGAGCGGCCAGCGCCGGCGGCGGCAGCTCTTTCAACTTCGCCGCGAGGCCCGGTGAGAGCGTGGGGTCGTTGGCGAGGGCCGCGACGGCGTCGGGGCCTTGGTCGAACGCTTCTTTGAGCTTGCGCTTCTGCGCGTCGAAGCCGGCGGTGACGACCTTGCCGATGCCGCCGCCGTCGACCATGGCCTTCATGCGCTCGTCGAGGTTCGGCGTCTTTGCCAGCTCGGCGAGGGCCGCTTCGTCATCGTGGTCGAGGGCTTTGTCGAGCACGATGCGCTGGGCCGCGAAGCGCTCGTGGATCGTCTTCTCGATGGCCACCTGATCGAAGGTCGTCGACGTCGGCGCGCCTTCTTCGCCGGCGGGGGTCTGGTCCGACGACGACGTGCCAGAGCGCAGCTGCGAGACAAAGGCGGGCGGCACGTCTTGCGTGGCCGCGGCGATGCGATCGGTCATCGCCGCCGTCAGCGTCGTGCCGAAGAACGTGCCGAAGATCGCGAGGCCCATGGTCGAGCCGAGGTTGCGCGACAGCGTCGATGTCGACGTCGCGGCGCCGATCTGGCGGGGCTCGACCGCGTTCGAGATGTGCAGCGAGAACAGCGGGATCGACGGGCCAAGGCCGAGACCGATGAGCACCATGCGCAGCGCCATGCCGCCCTGGGTGGCGTCGACGTCGACTGTGAAAGCCATGGCCGCGAAGCCGGCCATCAAGATGAGCAGCGCGCCGACGATCAAGAACTTGTACTTGCCGGTGCGCGACGAGACCTGGCCCGAAATGATGTTGGCCGCCACGATGCCGAAGGTCAGGGGCGTCGTCGTCAAACCCGATCGCGTCGCGCTCAAGCCGACCACGTTCACCATGAACAGCGGCAAGAAGACGATGGCCCCGAGAAACGACATGCCGACGACGAAGCTGGCGAGGTTGCCGATCGCGTAAGCCTTGTTGCGAAACATTGTGACGTCGATCATCGCGTCGGGCGTGCGGCGCTCCCACGCGATGAAGGCGATGGCGAAGACGACAAAGGCGCCGAACATTCCGAGGATCTGCGGGCTCGTCCACAAGAAGCCGGTCTCGCCGGGCTTCACGTCGAACTTGCCGAACGAGAGGGCCAGCAAGAGCGGGATGACGGCGACGGCGAAGAGCAAAGCGCCAGTGAAATCGATCTTCGCTTTGTGGTCCTGCTCCTGCTTCAACGACGGCATGCGCGTGAGAATCACGGTCAGCGCGATCGCGCCGATGGGCAGGTTGATGAAGAAGCACCAGTGCCAGTTGAATGTGTCGGTGATGAAGCCGCCGACGAGGGGGCCGATGACGCTCGAGAGGCCGAAGACGGCGCCGAAGATGCCTGAGTATTTGCCGCGCTCGCGGGCGGTGAAGAGGTCGGCGACGACGGCAAAGGCGGTGGTGAAGAGCGACGCGGCGCCGAGGCCTTGCACGACGCGGGCGACAATCAGCTGCGTCGTCGACGTCGACACGCCGCAGAAGAACGAGCCGAGCAAGAAGATGCTGATGCCCGTCACGAGGATGGTGCGGCGGCCGTAGATGTCAGACAGCTTGCCCCACACCGGCGTCATCACCGTCGACGCCACCAGGTACGACGTCGTCAACCACACGTAGAGCGACGGCTCGATGTGCAGGTCGCGTTGGATGGCCGGGCCGGCCGTCGAGACGATGGTCTGGTCGAGCGCCGCCAACAGCATGCCGAGCAGCGTGCCGGCGAGCGTCAGCATCTTCTGTTTTTGCGGGAGCTGGGTGTAGTCGGTCACAGGAGTCCTTCGCGCAAACGTCGTCGACGGCGGCACTGTGGATGCAGTCTCCGCAGCTGGCTGGCAAGCGAAGAAAGGTTGCCGCGGGGTCAACGGTTGGAAACCTGCCAATGCGTCGTCAGCCATCGGCGAGCGCTGCGGTCAGATGTCCGGCGAGCAGATCCGTTGCGGCCTCGAGTTCGCAGCATTTGGCTTCGCGCGAAGCGACGCGGCGTGGGTCCCGTGAAAATCCGTGACGTCGTCAACTGGCGGCAGCAGTGGCTGGCACAGCGATTTGCCTGCGCTACATCCGAGCCATGCGCGCGAAAGCTCTCCTCTCGTTGTCCTCGTTGTTCTCATTGATGGTCGCGCTGACGGCCTGCCCGCCAGCGACGCCCCGCATCGTCGATCCGCCCGGCGAAGGCGAAGGCGAAGGCGAAGGCGAAGGCGAAGAAGGCGAAGAAGGCGAAGGCGAAGGCGAAGAAGGCGAGGGCGAAGGCGCGTTCCCCGGCTGCGTCGTCGCAGGCACCGACGCCGTCGTCTTCACCAGAGACGAAGGCGCCACCCTCGCTGCCACCGAAGGCACACCCGGCGCCAACCTCTACACCTACGGCCTCGTCGCTCTCGGCGACGGCAACCTCGTCGCCGAACACGGCGGCACGTTCTTGCGCTCCCGCGATCGCGGCTGCACCTGGACCGAGCTGGGCGCGTCACCGTTCACGCCGATGCGCCTCTCCGCCGGCGACGACGGCCGCGTCTACGCCTGGGCCGACAACAACCGCGAATTCGCCCGCATCGACGACGACGACAGCGTCAACGTCTTGCCCGTTGGTCCGCCGGGCGTGTGGAAGGGACTTGGCGTCGACGACAACGGCGACGTCATCGCCGCCCTCGACGCGACCCTCTACCGCTCCACCGACGGCGGCGTCAGCTTCGACCGCGGCACGGCCCCCGCCTTCGAAGGCGACGACGCCGGCCTCGTCTACCGCGCCTTCTTCGACGCCAACGACAACGACCACGTCGTCTTCGGCGCCGCCAGCGTCGGCGCTCGCGTCTCGTTCGACGGCGGCCTGACATGGACGCCTTCGACCGGGTTGTCGTCCACGGGGCAGAAGCGCGCGAACCTCTTTGAGGGCGTCATCTCGGGCAAAGACGGCAACGTCGTCTGGGGCGCCGGCGTCGACATCGAAGAATCCCTCGCCGACCCCAACGCTGGCAAGCACATCTATTACAGCAACGATTCTGGCCTGACCTTCACGCCCATTCTCTCTGAGAGCGCTGATGTCACGATCATTAACGGGCCAATGATGACCACGTCACCGGTTGACGAAGACGTCTTCTACTTCGTCTTCGGCACCTTCTTTCAAGGGTTCGGCACCGACATCTATCGGGTGTTGCCCGACGGTTCGTTCACCAAGCAACACAACGGCTACGATGACATCACTGCGCTGGTGTTCGCACCGGATGATGACACCACGATGTATCTTGGTGTCATCAACGAAGAGATCAACTGATTCGCTAGACGCGGTCGATGCGGGCGCCGAGGGCCTTCAAGCGCGACTCGATGTTGGCGTAGCCGCGGTCGATCTGTTGGGCATTTTGGATGATGCTCTTTCCGTCAGCGACGAGAGCAGCAAGCAGCAGCGCCATGCCTGCGCGGATGTCAGGCGATGACATGGTTTGCCCGTAGAGCGGCGAGCCGCCCTCGACGATGCAGCGGTGCGGATCGCAGACGGTGATGCGCGCGCCCATGGCAATCAATTTGTCGACCCAAAACAGGCGCGACTCGTACATCCACTCGTGAATGAGCACGCTGCCCTTGCAGCGGGTCGCCAACACAACAGCGATCGAGATGAGGTCGGCAGGAAAGCCCGGCCATGGGGCGTCGTGGATGCGGGCGACGGCGCCGTGCAGGCCATGTTTGACCTCGAGCTCTTGGTCGGCGGGCACGAAGATGTCGTCGCCACGCACCTCCCACGTCACCCCGAGGCGGCCGAAGGCGAGGGCGGTGATGCGGTGGTCGTCGGGCCGCGCTTTCTGAATCAACAGCGGCGAGCCCGTCATCGCCGCCAACGCGATGAAGCTCCCGACCTCGAGGTAGTCGGGGCCGACGTCGAATTTGGCGCCGTGCAGGTGTTGTCGGCCTTCGACGACGAGGGTGTTGGTGCCGATGCCGTCGATGCTGGCGCCCATGGCCACCAGCAGGTTGCAGACGTCTTGCACGTGCGGCTCAGACGCGGCGTTGCGAATCGTGGTGGTGCCCTTGGCCAACGACGCCGCCATGACGACGTTCTCGGTGGCCATGACGCTCATCTCTTCGAGAAAGATGTCGGCGCCGTGCAGGCCCTTTTCGGCGCGCATCACGTAGCGGTCAGGAAACACGTCGATGACGGCGCCGAGCTGCTGCAGCGCCGAGATGTGCGTGTCGACGGGGCGACGACCGATGCGATCACCGCCGGGCACCGGCAGCGTGCAGCTGCCCATGCGGGCGAGCAGCGGACCGGCCAACGCAAACGAAGCGCGCATCTGGCGGCACAGCTCAGACGCCGGCGTCGTGTGCTTCACGTTCTTCGGCGTGATGGCCAGCCGGTTCTTCGTCTCTTCGACGACGTCGACGCCGAGGTCTTGCAGCAGCGACATCATGGTGTGCACGTCGCGGATGCGCGGCACGTTGCCGAGCACGACGGTCTCGTCGGTGAGCAGCGTGCACGCGAGCAGCGGCAAGGCGGCGTTCTTGTTGCCCTCGACGGTGATGCTGCCTTTGAGCTTCTGTCCGCCTTCGATGATGAACGTATCCATGGTCTTCGCCGCTCCGTGGGTCCCGATGTCGATGACGCGCATAGCACCGCCCTTCTCGACGACAACGACGGGACCCCGCATCTGCTTCCCGGTTGTGCGCGGGACCGGGTGCGCTGCATCATCCGCCCCGCATGTCGTCGGCGGAGGCCCCGCAAGAGTTCTGGTGTTACAAGCGCGGCCTGCTCGTGCTCCGTTTCACGTCGTCAGCAGGGTCGTTTGTTCCCACAAAAGGGCCCATTCCCGTCGAGCGCGACACCGATGGCCTCATGCGGCCCTGCGCGTTTGCCTCGGGCCAGTTCCTCTCGGTGGAATGGGAGCCCCGTGTGCGCCTGTTGCTCGACCGCTCGCAAGACCTCGTCGAGCTCATCGAATTGCTCGAAGACCGCCGCTACGAGGTCGACCTCGAGCCCCCGTCGAAGAAGTCGCGCCCGATGCGCTTTCTCTGATTGTTCACGGCGAAACCCGCCCCGAAGACCTCACCCCGCGCTGCGCGCGACCCTCTCCACGGCCGCTCGCAAAGCCTCGCTGTGGAGAGGGTGAAGGCAGAGGTGGTTCGTGAACAGACAAGGACCTGTCGCAAGCAAATTCCACACTCCGACTTCGACGTCGGCAGCAGATGCGCAAACGCACCCGAATCTGGTGCACCACTCGAGCGTTCATCTCCTCCGCGTTCACCCTCTCCA
>JANNAY010000803.1:0-2030 GCA_031384945.1 Deltaproteobacteria bacterium | reverse complement strand
CTGAACGGCGTGACGAGGTTGGTGATTTTCCGGGGCGACGAGCGGCTCGCCGAGCACGATCTGGCGCGCGCCGTGATCGGCCTTGGGCGCCACCCCGAAAACGACATCGTCCTCGACGACCGCACCCTCTCGCGCTTCCACGCCCGCATCGAGAAGCGCGCCAACGTCTTCGTCGTCGTCGACCTCGGCGCGCAGAACGGCGTTCACAAAAACGGCGAGCGCATCGAGAAAGAGAGCGAGCTGCAGTCAGGCGACCGCATCGAGCTCGGCAAGTACACCGCCGTCTTTGAGATCCCCGCGCCCGCGCCAAAAGCCGCGAAGCCCGTCAACGGGGCCAACGGCAAGAACGGCCACGCCAACGGCCACAACGGCAGCGCCAAGCCGACGCCAGCGCCGCCGCCGGTCGCCGAAGACGACGACCTCGACATCGACCTCGACCTCGACCTCGGCGACGACGACGACGACCTCAGCTTCGAGCCCGACACCGACGCCCGCACCCGCAGCGGCAACGACAACGACAACGACAAGACCGGCAACGTCTCCGACTTCGAAGGCGCCGCCTCCGCCGTCGAATACCAGCCGCCGAAGCCCACCTTCGTCCTGCTGTTCAACGGGATGGAGGTCTCGCGGCACCCGCTCACCGACAACGGGCTCACGGTCGGCCGCAGCAAGCAGTGCGAGATCGTGATCTCGCTGCTCGGGCTGTCGCGCAAGCATGCCCGCGTCGTCACAACCGACGATGGCGTCGTCGTCGAAGACCTCGGCTCGCAGAACGGCACCTGGGTCAACAACCAGCGCATCGAGGGCAACCGTGTGCTCAAGCACGGCGACCTCTTGAACTTCTACGACTACGGCGTCCTCTTCCTCGAAGACGCCGACGTCGAGGTCGGCTTCCCAGGCGCGGGCTTCAAGGCGCCGCCGTCGACCGAGCAGCGGCAGAACGGCCTGCTCGACGATCTGTCGGCGCGCGAGACCGACCTCGGCGACGCACCGGTGTTGTCGCCGAGCCCACGGCCGATGCGCCAGCCGACGCAGCGCTCGCCGCTGACCGACTTCAAAGACGACGTGAAAGAGGCGCCAAGGCCGGGCATCGCCGTCAAGAACGGCCACAGCGCCGTCGTCGCCGAAGAGACCGAGCTGGGCCGCGGTCGTCCGCCGTCCAAGAAGAAGAAGATCGAGGTCGGCGACGAAGACTCGCGCTTCGACAACCTCGACGACCTCGGCGACGGCAGCTTCCTCGGCGACGAATTCGAAGAAGGCGCGTCAAAAGATCGCAAGCCCGCCGACAAGTCCAAAAACCCCATCGGCACCGAGCTGATGGAAGGCGTCGATGTCTCGCGCGGCGCTGGCGACGAAGACCTCGAAGCCGAGATCGCCTTTGCCGCCAGCGCCGCAGCAGCCGCCGACGAATTCAACGGCGGCAAAGCCACCGACGGCGACATCGGCAGACTCGCCGACCGCACCACCGCTGGCTTCGACGTCGCCCGACTTGGCGGCGCCTGGCCCGGCGACGACGAGCTCGAACGCGCCCTCGCTGGCGCCAACGACAGCGTCATCGTCACCCTCGACGTCATCTTGAAGGGCAAGCCCTACGCCCAGATCCCGCTGTCGTCGTCGGTGACCCGCGTCGGCGCCGATCCGCGCTGCGAAGTGTCGCTGCCCAAGAGCGCCGGGCTGCGTCCGTGGCACTGCACGATCCTGCAGATGGGCGGCGCCGTCATCGTCACCCGCAGCAACCGCGCCGCCTTTGTCGAGGTCGGCGGCAAAGACATCGACGTCGTCATCGTGAAGAACAACGACGCCCTCAAGCTCGGCAACGTCGAGATCAAGCTGCGCTTTCGCAAAGCCTGACCGCGCTCGGTGATCGGTGCGGGCCCCTACAGCGGCCGTGATCTTCGGTGATCGACGACGTCGCCGCCGCGGCCATGGGCCGGGGGTGCCACACGCTTGAGCATTCGTCACTTCACACCCCGAAGCGGGCCTCATGAATGTGGCGCCCCCTGCCCATGGCCGCGGTCGTGACGTCGTCG
>JANNAY010000800.1:0-2839 GCA_031384945.1 Deltaproteobacteria bacterium | reverse complement strand
TCGTCAATCGCGACTTCCCCCCGGTTTCGGGGGGCCAGGGGGGGGCCTTCAGGGCGTGCCTCGTTCAGGGCGCCTCAACGCTCATGCGCGCGTGATGACGACGCAGCGGGTGTCGACGTTCAGCACCAGCACGCGCCCCGTCGTCGCCACCGGGTCGTTCCAGTGTGTATGACCGCAGACGACGAGGCCTGAAAAATCGTTGTGGAAAGCGTCGAAGACCCAGTCTTTGCCGCGCTGACCGTCGTTGCCCGGTGGTCCTTCGTGCAAGAGCAAGACGTCGGGCTTCTGGGCCGTGACCGCGCGAATTCGGCGGACCTGCTCGGCCTCGTCACGACGGTTGGGCTTCATTTTCACGCCAGCGATGAGTCCGACGCCGCCGACCACGACGCCGCCGCGTTCTTCGGTGGAGCCGTCGAGCAACGCCGCGTTCCGGTACAGCACGGAGTGAAGATCAGAGCTGTAGAAGTCGTGGTTTCCTTGTACGCCGATGACCCAGTTGAAGCGATCTGCAAATGCCTGCCAGACCGGCGTGCAGTCTCCATCAGCCCCGCGCTTGTTCGCCCCTGGTGAGCTGTAGAGATCTCCTGCGAGCAACACGCCGACGGTGCCGGGGATGACGCCGTCGTCGACGAGGGCTTCGACGGCCTCGGCGACAGCGATGCCCAGCAAGCCCGTCGCTCCGTTGTTCCTGCGACATGGCGCGATGCCTTGCAGGTCGGAGGTGACGACGATGGCGTCGACGTCTGCGGGCAGCGCGTCCGCGTGGGCGTGCAAGATGTGCAGCGACCGCACCTCGACCCCACCGCCAGAGCGCGCGGATTGGTGAACGACGTCGTGGAGGGGCTGCGGATCGAGGCGGAGGATTCTCATGACGGCGAGAGACGTCGTGTCACGGCGCACTCTTCACGTCTGTGTCGGCTTGCGTGCACACCAGCCGGGGGCGCAGAACGTGATCGTGGCACGCGCTGGCGGGCGAGCAGCCCGGTACATACCGTGACCAGGAGGTCATCATGTTGAAGCTTGTTCTGTGTTTCTCGACGTCAGCGCTCTTGCTCGCTCTGACCGGCTGCGAGGGCGTCGTTGTCGGCGAAGGCGAAGGCGAAGGCGAAGAAGGCGAAGGCGAAGAAGGCGAAGGCGAAGAAGGCGAAGGCGAAGAAGGCGAAGGCGAAGGCGAAGAAGGCGAAGGCGAAGGCGAAGGCGAAGAAGGCGAAGGCGAAGACGCCCCCGGCTGGACGACGCTGCTCGCCCTCGACGGCGACGTCGACTTTCACAACAACGACAACATCACCTCGATCTACTTCGCGTCGATCGACGACGGGTACATCGGCACTGACGGTCCCGATTCGTCGGTCGTCTACAAGGCGACGCGCGGGGCGATGACCAGCTTCGCCATCGACGAAGACGTGCTGACCGATCCGCCGGGCGGCCTCGGCGACTTCGCCGTGCGCAGCATCCAGGAGACGAGCCTCGGCATCACCGTCGCCCTCGACACCAGCGGTGCGCTGCTGACGTCAGACGACGACTTCGCCACCTTCGACCTCTTCGACAGCGGCCTCGACTACGGCATCTCGCCGCTCGAAGGCCTGCACGAAGACGCCGACGGCAACTGGGTCGCCCTCGTCGGCAGCGGCGTCGTGGCGACGGCGACCGACGCGCCGGGCGCAGGCGTTGTGTGGACGGAGACGTGGGCGCCCGAAGGCATCCCGACGACGCCGAACCCGATCCCGGCCGAGGGCTGCGTCTACGGTCCGCGCACGCGCCAGACCGAGAACATCTACAACGTCGGTGCGTTCACGCCCGACGGCAACACCGTCGTCTACATCACGCGCAGCGTCGACATCAGCGCCAACGACGAGACCGTCGTCTGCGTCTCGAACGACGGCGGCGTCACCTTCGAACCCCGCGTCTTGCCCGTGCCGGCTGACGGCCCGAGCGAGATCGGACCGACCGCCGTCGTCATGACCTCGAACACCACCGGCTTCGTCGCCACGTCAGACTTCTCTGCCGGCGAAGGTGGCACCACGACCATCTGGAAGACCGCGAACGCCGGCGACACCTGGGCGCCCGTCGACATCCCCGGCGCCGCCGAGACCGACATCCTGCAGATCTCGACGCTGTTCTTCGCCCCCGGCGGCACCGTCGGCTACGCCGGTGGCCAGAACAACAGCAGCGACCGCCCGATCTTGTGGCGCACCAACGACGGCGGCGACACGTGGACCGACGTCACCGCCATCAACGGCCTCGCCGCCGCCATGGACGCCGCCGGCACCTTCGGCCGCATCTTCACCGGCTTCGCCATCGACGCCGACCACTTCTGGGTCGGCGGCGATCACGGCGCCGTCTTTTACAACAGCACCGGTGGACAGTGATTCGCTGAGCTCACGCTCTTGAAAAGAGTGAGGCCCCGACGAGCATCTGCTCTTCGGGGCCTCTTCTTTTGTACCGTGAGATCAGAAGCTGACGGTGGTGTCGACGTACACCGACGAGTTGTTGTCGCGGGGCGTCTCGAAGTCCCAGAGGGGAAAGCGCAAGTGCGTGTTGCTCTCGTTGCCGGCGACGCACTGGTCGCTCTGGTCGGCGTCGCTGGCGTAGCAGTTGTTGGTGAACAGGCCCTGCTGCGAGTTGGCGCCGACCGTGAGGTAGAGCCACGACGCGGGCACCCAGGTGACCGACAGGTTGCCAGAGGAAGATTGGCGCGGGACGAGGCCGGTGACGGCGTTGTCGGCGGTGAACTCATCGCGTTCGTAGACGGTGAAGACCGAGAAGCCCTGGGCGACGCCGAGGTCGAGGTTGACGGAGATGGTGCCGTCAAAGCCGTTCCAGTTGCCGCCGAGGCCGG
>JANNAY010000791.1:0-6012 GCA_031384945.1 Deltaproteobacteria bacterium | reverse complement strand
CGACGACGTCGGCGACTGCGACGACAGCGCCGACGCCGACGCCGTCTTCAGCTCGAGCAGCACGTCGTTCTCGAGCAGCACCAGCAGCCGACGGGCGCCGAGTGAGCCGATGCCGGCGCCGGATCTTTCGGCGACGTCTTTGACGACGACGTGCGCGCCGAAGGTCTTCTGCAGCGCGAGCTCGACGTCGTGCTTCAGCTGCGGCGCCGGCGTCAGCTCTTTCGCGGGCTTGATGGCGCCGTGGTCGACGAGCTCGTCGAGCAGGTCTTTGTGCGAGCGCGCGTTCGCCGTCTCGAGTGCGTCTCTGACGGCGCCCTTGGCATCGTCGACGTCGACTGTGGCTTTGGCGTTTTTGCCGTCGAGGGCGTCGACGTAGGCGGCGACAAAGGCGTTGACGACGTCGTCGCGGTCGCTCTTCGACAGCTTCTGCTCGTCGCACAAGAGCGCGAAGCCGGCGGCGCCGCGTTTGACGTCGTAGGAGAAGGCGCCGCGGGCGGCCTCGTCGAAGTCGTTGAGGGCGAAGACCGCGTCGCCGTCTTTGCCTCTCACGCAGCCGAAGTTCATCGGGTGCACGTCGCCGTTGAGCAGCACCGACGCGCCCGTCGACGTGCGCGCGTGCTGCGCCGCAAAGATCTCGACGGTGCCGCGAAAGAACGCGAACGGCGACAACGCCAACTTCGCCTTCTTCGTCGCCGCCGCCGTCGCATCGGTCGCCGACAACGCCGCCAACGACGCCGTCACCGTCGACGCCACCGACGCCGCCGTCGACGTCGAATGCGCCGACGGCGCTGGCAACGAAGCCGTCGCAGCGGACGTTGTGGCCGTCGTCGCGGCTGTCGTCGTCGCAGCGGACGTTGTGGTCGTCGCAGCGGTCGTCGCCGTCGCGCGGTGCAGCTGCTGTTGGGCGGCGATGCGGACCATGGCTGTTTCTAGCCCGTCGACGCGGCGTTTGGCCTACTCGTCGGCGACGAGGCCGTTGGCGATGCCGTGCACCAGCGGCAGGTCGGCGGGCAAGAACGAGCGCTCTTGAATCTTCGTCTCGGCGACCCACTCGACGGCGTTGACGTCGAGAGCGCGGGGCTCGCCTTCGGTCAGGCGGCAGCGGTAGACGAGCAGGTGCATCTCGCGGGCGCCGTAGGTGTGCCGGGTCTCGAAGCAGCGGGTGCCGACGACGACGGCGACGCCCAATTCTTCGCGCAGCTCGCGCATCAGCGCTTCTTCGTCGGATTCGCCGGCTTCGACTTTGCCGCCGGGAAATTCCCACGAGAGCCCGAGGTGGCGGCCGGGCTTGCGCTGGGTGAGCAGGACCTGTCCGCCCTGGCGAATCAGCGCGGCGACGACGCGGATGTTTCTCGGCTTCGTCGATGTCATGCGACGAGGCTCCGAGGGTGACGCGGAGGCTCTGCGGAGAGGAACCCTTGGAGTGTCGCCTGGTGGGTCATTGACGGTCAGCGCTGCCAGCGCGTGCGGTCGGCGGGGGCGAGGCCGCCCTTGCGGGTGGACTGCAGCTCGCCCTTCCACGCGCTCGAATACGCGGTGACCGAGCCGGCCGTCGACGTCACGAACATCATGTCTTGCCAGAGGTCGAGGTCGGCGGCGGTGCCGGTGCCGCTGCCGGCGTACTGCAGGGGACGGCCGGAAAAGAGGTCGAGGACGTAGACGGCGCCGCGGTCGCTGGCGACGTGGACGCGGCCGCCTTTGACGACGACGCGGGTGGCGGCGCCTTTGGCCCAGGTGAAGCGCCAACGGATGGCGCCGGTCTTGGCGTCGAGGCCGAGGGCTTTGCCGGCGCCGGCGGCGACGATCATGGGCTGGCCGCCCGAAGCCAACCGCACGATGCCCGGCTCGGTGGTGTGCCAGCTCTCGAGCTGGGTGCGCGGGTCGATGGCGAAGATGCCGCGGGTCTGCGAGGCGACGATGACGCGCGGGGTCTCGCCCTTGGCCTGGTGCAGGATCGGGTCGGCGTCGAGGTCGCCGAAGCTGTCGTCTTGCGAGAGGTTGATCTCGAACTGCGGCGCGCCGGTGTCGCGGTCGAGCACCGAGAGGCGGCCGTCGGCGTGCCCGACATACAGGCGTTTGGCGATGCCGCCCTTGCTGGCATCGACGACGTCGACGGCGAGGGGGCGGGCTTGTCCACGCAGGGTGATGCCGCGGGGCAAGGGATGTTTCTGCACCCAGATGGCCTCGCCGGTCAGCCGGTTGATCGCGTAGGTGCTGTCGGCGCCGGTGACGGCGTAGACGACGTCGCCGTCGACGACGACGGGCTCGGTGACTTCGGCGTCGACGGGGGTCTCCCACCGCTTGCGTCCGGACGAGACGTCGTAGCGGGCGACGCGGGCGTCGTCGGTGCCGACGTAGGCGCCGTCGTCGACCAACAGCGGCTGCGAGACCACCGCGCCGGGCGTGGTGATGACCCAGAGGGCGTGTCCGTCGTGGGCGTCGAGCCCATGCAGCTTGCGATCGGAGCCGCCGACGACGACGACGCCGAGGCCGTCGTGAAAGGCGGGGCCGGCGGTTTCGCGGCGCGTCCAGCTGGAGCAGCCCTCTTTTTCAGAGGGCGGCAGGATCACCGACAACAGGCACGGCCCCGTCTGCACGACGGGGACGGACCAGACGGCGGAGTAGACCTGTCGCGCTTCGGGGTTGGCGACGCCCGCCAACAGCAGCGCGCCGCCGAGGAGAGCGCCAGCCGCGATCACTTCGGCGCGTCTTTCTTGGCGTCGTCGGTCTTCGGGTCGGGCTTCTTGAGGCCACCCAGCGCGCCGAGCTGCTCTTCGGCCTTGGCCTTGAGCGAGCTCTCAGGAAAGTCAGCGATGAGCTTCTCGAGGCGGGCGCGGGCCTTCTCGGTGTCGCCTTCGCGGGCGTAGAGCTGGCCAAGGGCCAGCAGCGCGCCGTCTTTGTCGGTCTTGTCTTTGAGGGTGACCTGGTCTTCGAGGGCTTCGATGGCGCCCTTGGTGTCGCCCTTGGCGTCTTTGGCAGCGGCGAGGCCCGAGAGCCCGGCGAAGCGCAGCGGATCGGTCGGCTTCGTCGCCTTGAGAAAGGTGTCGAATTGGCCGATGGCGGCGTCGAATTCGCCGAGCTTCAACGACGTCTGCGCCGCCGACAGCGACGCCAGCGCGCCAGCGCCGGTGCCTTTGTGTTCGGCGGCGACTTTTACGTAGGCGTCGCGGGCGGCTTTGTTGCGTTCGGCGGCGTCTTTGAAGGCGGGGACGTCGTCGTCTTTGTCTTCGTCTTCGCCGATCGATGCGTCTTCGAGCTTGAGCGCCTTGCCGTAGGCCGCGCTGGCCTTGGTGTCGTTGCTGCGCGACGACGCCGTGTAGATGCCAAACGCGAGGCCGCCGGCGAGGACGACGCCGATGAAGCCGAGCACGGCGGGGCGGTTCTCTTGCACCCACTCGACGAGCTCGAAGCCGCGGGCCTGGAATTCGTCTTGGACGGTCTCGGCGGCCTTGGCGGCTTCTTCAGCCTTCTTGGCGTCTTCGGCCACCTTCTCGGCTTCCTCGGCCTTCTTTTCAGCTTCCTTGTCTCTCGGCGGCTTGATCTTCTTGGCCATGGCCCAATGCTCCCGGAATGCTGAACGGTCTTCGACGGCGCGCGTGTTGGGCTTCCGCCTGGTGCGCGCATAAGGCCTCGTCGACATGGCGTCAACGCGCCGTCTTCGCCGTCGTCGTCGCCCTCGGCGGCTCTGCCGAAGCCAAAGCAGACGTGCCGGTCGGCTTGAACGTCGGCTACGCGTTTCGCTCGCTCGCCGTCGAAGGCGATGGCGCTGCTGACGACCGCGCCCACGGCGTCGCCGCCAGCGTCGTCGTCGACAGCCCCCCGCTGTTGTGGGGCTTCGGGCTGCGCGGCGAGGGGCTGGCCCTCGCCTGGCCGGGCACCCCGGCCGTCGACCGCTCGCTTGGCGTCTTCGGTGCCGGTGGGGCGCTGACGTATTCGTTCGACGAGACCGCCGTCAAAGCCCTCGCCTCTTTCGGCCTCACCGGCGTCGCGGTCGTCGATGGCGACGTCGTGACGCCGACGTTGGCGCCGACGATGGGGTTGTTGCTGCGCTTTCCGCTCACCGAAGCCGCCGCCGTCGACGCCCGCGTCCTCGTCCCCTTCGTCGTCGACGACCACTTCGGCCTCGCCGCGGCCGCCATGATCGGGCTGTCGATCTCGCCCGACGTCGTCGTGGCCGCCGCCCTCGACGGCCGCTCGCCGCTCTCGCTGATCGTTCCCGCGCTCGACTGACGCATCGCAGCTTGTCGTCGTCGTCGACGTCGGACATACGCGCCGCATGCTCAGCGGATTTCAGTTCACCGAAGAACAGCGGTTGATCCAGCGCACCGCGGCGGCCTTTGCCCGCGATCGCGTCGCCAAGGATGCCGTCGAGCGCGATCAGACCGGCAAGTTTCCCACGCAGCTGCTGCAAGAGCTGGCGGCCCTCGGGCTGATGGGCATCAAGGTGCCCGTCGACGACGGTGGCGCGGGCGCCGACTGCGTCAGCTACGCCTGCGCCGTCTACGAAGTCAGCCGCGCCTGCGCCTCGGTCGGCGTCACCATGGCCGTCTGCAACCTCGCTGGCGACATCTTGAGCAAGTACGGCACGCCCGAGCAGAAGAAGCGGATTCTCGAGCCGTACCTCGAGGGCAAGCTCGGCGCCGGCACCTTTTGTTTGAGCGAGCCGCACTCGGGCAGCGACGCGCCGGCGTTGTCGACGACGGCCGTGCGCGACGGCGACAACTTCGTGCTCAACGGCTCGAAGCAGTGGATCACCAATGGCGGATACGCCGGCATCCACCTCGTCTTTGCCAAGACGTCGCCTGACAAAAAATCACACGGCATCTCGTGCTTCGTCGTCGAGCGCGGCGCCCCCGGCCTCGTCGTCGGCAAAGAAGAAAAGAAGATGGGACTGCGCGGCTCGAACACCGTGCAGCTGATCTTCGAAGACTGCCGCGTACCGGCGAAGAACCTCGTCGGCGAGCTCGACCACGGCTACGCCGTCGCCCTCGCCCAGCTCGACGGCGGCCGCATCGGCATCGCCGCCCAGGCCTGCGGCATCGCCGACGCCGCCCTCGCTGAGGGCGTCAAATACGCCGCCGACCGCAAGGCCTTTGGCAAGGCTTTGACTGAATTTCAGGCCTCGCAATTCGCCATCGCCGACGCCGCCGTCGACGTCGACACGTCGAAGCTGCTGACGCTGCGGGCGGCGCAGGCGAAAGACTCGGGGTCGAACCGCACCGCGCGCGAGAGCTCGATGGCCAAGCTGATGGCCAGCGAGAGCGCCTGCCGCGTCGCCGACAAGATGCTGCAGCTGCACGGCGGCTACGGCTACGTCGAGGACTACCCGATCGAGCGCCTCTACCGCGATGCCCGCGTGACGCGCATCTACGAGGGCACCAGCGAGGTGCAGCGCATCGTCATCGCCCGCGACGTCATGGGCGCGCCGTGAGATTCACAGCCGGGTTGTTGATCTGCACAACCTGGGTTGTGGGTGCGTGTGCCGACGTCGATGGCGCAGACATCGGCTTCCCCCACTACGGCGTGGTCGCGCACCGCGGGTTGTCGGGGCACGCGCCCGAAGAGACGCGCGTCGGCTACGAGCTGGCCCGCGATCTCGGGGCCGATTGGCTCGAGGGCGATGTGCAGCGGACGAGCGATGGCGTGTTGGTGCTCGTCCACGACGACGATTTGCAGCGCACATCGGACGTCGAAGAGGTCTTCGCGGACCGTGAAGACGAAAACGTCGCGGCGTTCACGCTCGCTGAACTGCAGCAGCTCGATTTCGGATCGTGGTTCAACGAAGCACACGAAGACCAAGCCAAAGACGACTTCGTTGGCGCTGGCGTCGTCACCGTCGACGACCTCATCGACGTCATGTTCAGCGGTGAGCATTTGCCCGGCATCTATCTGGAGACGAAGAGCCCCGAGAATTTTCCCGGCATCGAAGACGACCTCGTTGACCTGCTGGGGTCACACGGCCTGTTGCCCGACCCCGAGCGCGACCTGCCGTCGACGACGATCGGCAGGTCG
>JANNAY010000776.1:0-1752 GCA_031384945.1 Deltaproteobacteria bacterium | reverse complement strand
GGCGGCGGAGGCGGCGGCGGCGGAGGCGGCGGAGGCGGAGGCGGCGGCGGAGGAGGCGACGGCGGCTTCCTCGGCGGCGGCTTCGGCTCAGGCGGGGGCTCTGGCGGATGAAGGGCTACATCCTGCTCGAAACCGTGATCGCCGGCGGCATCGTCTCGATCGCGCTCGCCACCAGCGTCACGATGATCGCGTCGTCGCGTTACGAGACGTCGATGGCGGCGCGGCGGGCCGAGGCGTCGTCGTTGGCGCTCGGCATGGCCGACCAGCTCATGACGGCGACGGGCAACGAGAACCAGCCCATGGCTGCGGTGGGTCCGACCCACGGTGGTTTTCGCGCCGGCTACGTCGTCACCTCAGGTGCCGCGGTCCAAAACGCCAGCACCCCGCCGCTCGCGGCCAATGACAGCGTCGAGCTCATTCAGGTCACCGTCGAGTACCCAACGAGCCGGGGACCCGAGACCTTCGTTTACGAGCGGCTGCGCCGAAAGGTCGCCCCATGAAGCGCAAGGCGTTCACGCTGCTCGAGCTCGTCATTGGCACGACGATGTCGCTGGCCATCGCTGGCGTCGCCATGGGCACGCTGGTCTCGGTGCAGCAGACGCAAAAAGAGTCGATGCTCAAGAACGCGGCGACGCGCGACGCCATGTACATGCTCGACATGGTCGGCGGCGACATCGGCTACGCCGGCGTCGGCGTCCCCTTCGGCGTCGAGGCCGACTTTCCGTCTCGCGACAGGCACCTGCGCCCCGTCATCCGCATCGCCAGCGAAGGCATGCTCGCCTTCATCGGCGACCTGCCGCTGCCCAACTCCGACTTCAACGGACTCGCCCAGCTCGCTGCCATCGGGCCCGGCGGCACCTCGATCGCTGTCACGTCCGAGATTTCGCTGTGCCCGCCGTCGGCCGGCGCCACGTTCCATTGCGACACGCGCATCAACGGCCTTGTCGGGCTGCCCGGCGGCGGCACCGACTGCTCCAGCGACGTCACGTCGACGACGTGCCCGTGGGCGCAGGGCAAGTGGTCGCGCACCTCGGGCGACGACTTCGCTGGACAGCTGCTGTTGCTGTCGACGCCGACAGGGCAGTGGGCCTGGCGCCGCGCCGCCTTCGACGCGGCCGGCATCCCCACCGTCGTCACCATCGGCAACGTCAGAGGCATCGCCCTCGTCGACGACTTCCCCGGCGGCGTCTCGGGCGACGGCGCCTTGCGCGCCGACCTCTTCACCGGCACTGGCGTGAACATCGGCGCGAGCTCGATCGCGACGCTCGATCGCGTCTTCTATTCATTCGAGAAGCTGACCGGCGGGCGCTGCACCCCCACCGATCGCAAGTGCGTGCTGGTGCGTCGCCACTGCTGGGGCGAGGTGCTCGACCCGACGAGCCCCGGCTTTCCGGCCGCCGGCACCGCGCCCTTCACGGCGGCGTTGACGCCGGCAGGCTGCAACGTGCCCGGCATGGGCACGGCGTGGGAGCCGGTCGCCAACAACCTCGACGCGTTCAAGTTCCGCTACTTCGACCGCAACGACAGTGAGCTCGCGTCGCCCGTCGCGACCAACGACCTGCCAAAGATCGCGTCGATCGCCGTCGAGATCGTCATCGCCCGAGAGACCACCGGCGACGTCGGTGGACCTGTGGTGCGCCACCGCGTCGACCGCCGCTACTTCGTCGAGGCCGGCGACGGCTTCGGTGCCATGGGACGGCGCTGATGCCAAAAACCAAAAAGCAACGGGGCTTCGCCCTCGTCATCGTCGTC
>JANNAY010000742.1:0-5363 GCA_031384945.1 Deltaproteobacteria bacterium | reverse complement strand
CGGTGCCAACGACGAAGACGGGGGCGCCGACGCCGCGGCCGATGGCTGCGGCCAATTCGCCGTTCCATGGCCAGCCGAGGACGACGCCGCCGGCGGGCGAGGCGCCCTCCCAAATGGCGGCGGCGACGACGTGGACGGCCTTGCCGTCTTGGATCCACAGGCCGTCGCGCGCGACGCCGGTCAAGGCTTCGGCGACGACGGGAAAGCCGGTGAGCGGCGTGGGCAGCTTCGACTCGGCGCCCGCGCTGGCGACGACGGCGCCGTCGGTGCCGATCAAGAGCGCGAACGAGGGCGCGCCGAACCCGCCAGCGGGCGAGAGCAGCATGGCCTCGGCCTGCGGGCTCATCTTCTTGGCGGTGAGCGCGGTGTGCACGTCGGTGTCGCTGGCAGCGCGCGCAACGGCATCGACAGTCTCGTTGGCGAAGCGCGCCACCGACCCCGACAGCGCGCTCGCTGACGTCGACACCGCCTGCTCATACGGCCCCATGACCACGGCGTGCACGACGCTCGTGCCGCCGAGCAGCCCGAGAATCCCGGCGAGCGGGATGAGCACGATCAACAGCACGAATCGAATCTGGAACATGCGGGTCTCTTCTCTCGAGGGGGCGCTGGGGACCCTAACGCACGGTGGGGTCGTCCCTGCAACCCTTTGACGCCAGCGGGCTGACGCGAACCGTTGGGTTGGACGCCTACTCTGGCCCGCCGCCGCCGCCGACGGGGACGGCGATCTGGACGGAGGCGTCTTTGATGTTCACGTCGACGACGGTGTTGGCTGACACGGTGGCGTCGACGTAGAGCAGCCCCTTGTCGGGCATCTGCAGCGGCTTGCGAAACAGCTCGTTGGCGCCCAGGTAGAAGCTCAGCGAGTAGTCGCCAGCGTCGACGGGCACACGGGACATGTCGCCGTTTTCGTCGAAGGTGAGCAGCCGGCCCTTGGGCAGCACCTTCACCGTGGCGACGGCGTAGGGCAGCTCGCGCATCGACAGCGTGTGCTGCCCGTCGGCGAGCGAGACCTGGCCGGTCTCGCCGACGCCGACGGTGGCGACGGCGACGCCCTTCTCGTCAAGGATCGTGATCGGCACGCCCTGCTTGTTCTCGATGGCGATGGGGCCGGGGCGGGCGAGCAGCGCCTGGCCGGGCGAGAAGCGCATGCCCTCGATGACCAGCGTCTTGGGCGGCAGGTTGTCGGGGCGGACGTCTTCGCCCTCGAGCACGACGGCGATGTCGGGGACGGCTTCGGTCATGGGCAAGAGCTTGCGTCCTTGGCCGCGGCGCACGTTCGCCGGCGTGCGCAGCGAGCCAGCGCGGCTCTTGTCGACGGGCCACTCGGTCGCCGCCAGCAGCTCGGGCGCGACGATGACGCGACCGCGGATGCCGGTCTCTTTCTCAGACGGCGGTGCCTGGGCCAACGACGCCGGCACAAACGCAGCCGTACCGAGCAGCACGAGAAACGCGGTCGCAGACAACAAGCGGGAGACGCGCAACATGGACGGCACTCTACTCGCGGCTCCCCGCCGAACGCACATCGTCGTCCGCTGCGTCAAAACGAGGCCAGAAAGCGGGCCACCGCCAGGCGCTCGGGCGGAATCTGCTCTTTGGGCAGCACCATGGCGGCGGCGTTGTTGCCCAGGGTGCCGGCCATGCGCGGCTGCTGCTCGTAAAAGAAGGGCAGCTGCTCGACGAGGGCCTGCTGGTCTTGCGGACCGCGGGCGCGAAAGTTCAGGTTATCGAGCATGAAGCCCATCGACTCAACAAACTGAATCGAGTCAGACTCGAGCACAGGGTAGTCATTGAGCGACACCTCGGGCGGGTTCGAGATGTAGACAATGGGTCGGTTGGTATCGAGAAATAACAGGTAGCAAAAGACCGTGGCGCCACCGGCCGGCGTGAGGCAGCCCACGAGCCAGGCCTTGGTCGGCTCGGTGCCGACATCAGGGATGGCGATGTTGGGCGTGTTGATCGACTCGATGACGGCGACGACGCGGTCGGGGCCGACGCCGAGAGCGTTGCGCCCGGGGATGGGTGTGAACACCGCTCACTTCCCCGTGACGGTGAAGTCGTCGTCGAAGTTGCCGAGCTCGGCGGCGGTGCGGGTATAGGCGATGACTTCGTTGTCGATCATCACATTGTTGCCGCCCATATTGCCCTCGCCGATGTGCACCACGAATGTGTGTTGAGGGGTCGTCGACTTGCGCGCGTCTTTCATCGATTTCGTCGACGTGAAGTGTACTTGGTTCTTGCCCTTGTGCAGGTACTTGCTCACCTCGAGCACCACCTGTGGCTCGTCAGAGGCGAGGCGCTTCACCCACACCGAGTTGATGAACACGTCGATGTCGTACTGGGTCATGCCGGGCACGGCCTGCTCGGTGACCAGAAAGTAGCGCTTGGTGACGGGCTCGGTCGGCGCCGTCGTGGTCGTCGCTGTCAGCTTCGGCTTTGGGTTCTGTGTCTGCACCTCGTAGCCCTTGGCCGTGATGAGCACGTTGCCCTTGTCGTCGATGGTGACGGTGCAGCCTTCGAAGGTCTGGCCGGTGACGCCGTCGATGTTGACGCCGTTCAAGAAGATGGCGGCGCTCGCGGGCATCGCCAACAGACCAGCGACGACGAGGGGAACGATGAGCAAACGCATGAAAACCTCCACAACGGCTCGAAGTTAATCAGCCCTCAGCGCTTTCCGCCAACTTGCGAGCAATCCGGGTGGGCGACATCGACGTCGAGAAAGGCGCGGGGGGCGGCGCCGAGGGCGTCTTCGACGGCGACGCCAGCGGCGGTGGCGTCGACGAGGGCGCTGACGACGCCGCCGCAGGCGACAAAGGCGGCGACGACGGCGTGGGCGTAGCCGTAGGCGTAGGCGGCGTCGTCGTCGAAGTTGACGGCGGCGCCGGCGTCGGAGGCGTCTTTGACCTGCTGACGCGGCATGCGCGCTGCGCCCTGGTCGGCGACGACGGAGCAGACGCCCTCGGTGACGAAGCGTGGGATGGCTTTGGCGTTGGACTCGCCGACCCGCTGCCACACCGAAAGATGACAGAGCTCGTGCGCCAGCCGCGACGACGTCGACGACGGATCCGTCCACGTCGATGGTGGCAGCAGGTGGATCGTTTGAAACGTGCTCCACGCGCGCAAGCTCGGCGTGGTCTGTTTGGTGGCCATCACGAAGTCGTGCACGTCGTCGTGCACCAGCACGCGGCTCGGCCGCAGCAGCCGCAGATCGAAGCGTGCGAGGCGGGCGTTGGCGTCGGCGAGAGCGTCGACGACAAAGGCGCCGTTCGCGCGGCTGCTGGCGACGACGGTGAGGTCGCCGACGACGACTTCTTTTTCTTTGCCGACTGCTGCGTGCACGCAGCAGAGCAGCACGCTTGACCCCAACATGGAGAGCGCCGACGCTGCGCCGATGCGTTTGGTGGTCATGTCGCTCTGTTCTCTCGCGCTGATGCTGGGCGGCATGGTGGGGGTTGGCTGCGGCCACGACAAGTCCCGCGTCGCCGTCGGCGGCGGTGGCACTGCGCACGGCGCCGTCGCCGCCACCGCAGCCGCCCCGCCCCTCGACGGCGCGCCCATCGTCGCCCTCACCGGCGTCGACGCCCCGGGCTACAACGTCTCTGACCTCACAGCCCGCTTGCGCGACGCGATGGTGCACACGTCTGGCGTCGTCATCGTCGACGACCTCAGCGTCAGGGCCGAGGTCGCCGCCTGCGTCGAGATGCCCTGCAAAGACACGCAGCAAGAGGCGTTCAAGAACGCGTCGCTGGTGGCGTCGGCGACGTTGTCGCGCGTGGGCTCGGTGCTGATCGGCAGCGTGCGCGTGCAGGCGGGCTTGAAAGAGCTCGTGCGCGTCAACGCCCAGGGCGCCGACGCTGGCGCCGTCGTGCAACAGCTCGGCTTCGAAGCCGGCACGCAGCTGCGCAAGGCGCTCAGCGCCGAATCTCCCGACACCCCCACAGCCCCTTCGGAGGAACGATGAAAGCCATTCACATCTACGCCCTCGTCGTCCTCGTCGTCGGCGTCAGCGGCTGCAGCGACATCCGCATCACGGGCGCGCTCGGCGACCGCACCGTCAACGCCACCGGCACCGTCGCCGCCTGGGTCGACTCGACCGTCTTCGTCGACCAAGGCGATGGGTCGTTCACCCGCGAAGACCGCAGCACCGACGCCACCGTGCTGCACATCGAATTGTTTCAGCCGGTCTTCGATCCCTCTGTCGACTTCGGCAGCATCGCCGCCGGCGAACGCGCCGCCCTCGACGACGACATCGCCCGCGGCGACCACGTCGCCATCGTCGTCGCCCGTGGCGAAGCGGTCAGAGACGGCGACAAAATCGTCTCGCTGCCGAGCGACGGACTGCCGCCCCAGGTGCTGCCCTTCGTCGACAGCGTGATCATCACGCTGGTCGCGCCGCGCGCAGAAGACGATGGCTACCCCACAGAAGTCGCCCGCGCCGGCAGCGTCGTCGACGCCGTCTTCGACGTCGACACCACCGCCCCCGTCCTCGCCGGCAAAATCGACGTCGACGTCAGCGCCGACGACGACGAAGACAGCGCCCTTGAGGGCACGCTCTCGGTCTCGTTTCAGGCCGAGCTGCTCTCTGAGCGCACGGCCGAGTGCAACTTCAGGTCGCCGGGGCAGGGGCTCGACCCGTGCACTCTGGCCCCCTGATCAGGCCGGCTTCGGCAGCTTCGGCTCTTTCGGCAAGTTGATCTTCGGCTCGTCGGGGTGACGCTTGTAGAGGATCGCGATCTTGCCGATGCGCTCGACGAGCTGCGACGAAGACCGCTTGGCCATGGTGTCGGCTTCGGCGTCGAGGGCGGTGGGGTCTTCAGCGATCAGGCGGACCTTGATGAGCTCGTGCGTGGTCAACGCATTTGCCGTCTCTTTGATCACGGCGTCAGTGATGCCGTTCTTGCCCAACAAAATGACCGGCTTCTTCTCGTGGGCCAGGCCCTTCAAGTAGCTGACCTGGCGCGACGTGAGGCTCACTTCTGCTCCGACTTCTGCTCTGGTGACGTCGTCTCTTCGGCCTTGGCCGTCGACGCGATGAAGAGCTCGCTGAGCTGCTTCTCTGAGACCTGTGTGGGTGCCCCGGTCAACAAATCGGTGCCTTTCTGCGTCTTCGGGTAGGCAATGACATCGCGCAGCGAGGTGGCGCCACACAAGAGCATGCTCAAGCGGTCGAGGCCGAGGGCGATGCCGCCGTGGGGCGGGCAGCCGAACTTCAGCGCCTCGAGCAAGAAGCCGAATTTCTTCTGCTTGTCGTCGTCAGAGATGCCGAGGGCCGAGAAGACCTTGCCCTGCGCCGTGCTGTCGTGGATTCGAATCGAGCCGCCGCCGATCTCGTTGCCGTTGAGCACGAGGTCGTAGGCGCGGGC
>JANNAY010000625.1:0-2677 GCA_031384945.1 Deltaproteobacteria bacterium | reverse complement strand
TCAGACGTCTCGCCAAACCGGGCGAGCAACGATCCGCCGTCGTCGGCAGCGGGAGGAACGAGGGTGGGAGCAGCGGCCATGTCGTCGGCGTTAGGGGTCGTCGACTGTGACGTCAATGTCGTCGACGATGACGGAGGCTGTTGAACATGACGGACGCGTGTCCGTCGCCGACGACGAAATTCACCTGATCTCCTCGTGATCTGACTCCCTTGTGAATCGCACCGGGGTCGGCCACGTTCGGAGGCACCGCACGCGAACCAGAATGTCTCTGGTTCCATGCACGCAGCTGCTCCTCCCGGAAGACCTCAGCGGGGAGCAGAACAACCCGGCGACGCACCCGACCGCGTCACCGAGGAATGCAGGACCTCCGCACCGAACGCGGTTGAGGTCCTTGCAGAAAGGAGGGTCGGCATGTCTGACGGTAACGATTTTGATGGCTCGTTCACGCTTCAAACGCACAATGAAACCTCGCGAAAGACGAATTCTTTGTACGTAGCTCTTGCCGTTGATGCCGACCCCGATGCGACCATTCGTCGCAGTGGCCGGCCAAAGGTAAGTCCGCGGGTCCTGACCGGGCTGTGATTCCCCAGGGAATCTGAGCTCGAAAGCAGGACGGCTCGTCGACGCACTTCTCAGGAAGCGCCGTCGACGACACCGCCGGAGACCTCTCATCAGCATTGCAACGACGACGACGTCGAAGTTCCTTCGTGGACAACGACGTCACCGCCACGCCAGCACGACGGCCTCTCGGGTGGGAGCAGCCGTGGCGTGGAGTCTGGTGCCCCAGTCTCGAGGGACTCTGACCTCGAGAAAGACCACCAAAGTGGGCACCTGTGGACCATCGCTGACCTCGCAGGAGGAGGCGATGTCGACGACAACGGCCACGCCGAAGTCGTCTTCGTGCCGTCGATGGATGAGGCGCCTCTGCCGGCGACCGGGACCTTGTGTTCTTTCTGTCCGACGACGTGCGTTCCGGCGATTTCCTGCCGGCGTGCTGAGGGACAACGAGAAGCCACCTGAGCCCACCCGTCCGTTTCGCGCGACCTTTGAAACGCCGTTGGTCGCTGACCCTTTTTCACCTTCAAACAACACCGCGCCCGTGAGCGCGGTGTTTTGTTTTCTGCTACTTTACGTTGTAATGCAATCGGCGCGCGGCTGACTACGTGAGGTTTCCTCACCTCCGATCACTGCGAGGCGCCAACTTTACTTAGCAAGAGTTCGTCGACTGGGCGTGGCCAGACTTCGGCGGGCTGTCCTGGCTCATCGGGAGCTTCAGGTCCGCAGTCCTCGGGAAGCGGCTGATCGTGCGAGGCAGTCGAGCGAAACCGAAAAGAATCGCCATACACCAGATTGCTGATGTCTAGGTCGCAGTCATAGCCGATATCATTGACAAGCTTGTGCAGTCGGTTCCACATCAACACATCGCCGATGTGAACTTCTGCTGGTACAAGCGGGTGGTCAGCGTCCACCGCTTCGAACGTGCTGTATCCAAAGCGAGTCACGATGATTTCGTCGCCGGGCGCCGCGAAGGCGCCGCGCGGGTCCACTGGTGCCACGACCCGCACACGCCGAACGTCAAGTGTCAGCCAGTCTCCACCGCTGCCAGGTGGCTCAGCCGGACTGCTGCAGATGTGCGGCTCCTCGGTCTCTTCGGCAAAGAAGAAGACGTTCTCGCAGCGACTCTGCAAAACATCTTTTTCACCTTCGTCCGCAGTAGAGCGCTCGTCGGTGAGCAACCTTGGTTCCTGCACGCAGGATAGTGCCATCAGCGAGAGGTTAAAAACACAAATTCGAAGCATCATCGGGTCCCCCGTAAACGACGCCCTCGAGCCGGCTCGTCGATGCCAACCATGCGGTGGACGCGCCACCCACCAACATGGACGCCGCTGGAATCGTAAAGTTGTCTTGCGTCCCTGACGAACACGTCTCTGCATCGCTGACAAACGCGTTCGTCGTCGGGGAGGACAGGTCGAGGCCTGTGTGGCGCGTCATTATTGAGTTCGTGGTCGTGCCCGTGTTGCGTTTCGACTGCGTAACAAACAGGCGCGTAGGGCTAAGCGTGACTGCCGTGACCGCATTAACGTCAGGGGTACTCCCGAGTTGCCATCCCGTGTTTCTTGTCGCGCCTGAGGACGAGACGGTGAAGCTGAGCGATGAAGGCGTTCCATTGGCGACCGTGGACAAGCTGTCCAAGGCGAGCCGCGGAGCGACGACGACACAGTTGTCAGACGCGCCGTTGGCACGGCAATCAAAGTCGAACTCCCCGACGAACGCATTTGAAGGGCTCTGGAATGTGTTGTCTCCCGAGAAATCATGGCTGAGCTGAGTGAGGTTACCTGTCATCGCCGCAGAGTACCTGAACAGCCGCAATCTAGGATCGCCAAAGTTGGTATACTGAGAGCTATCTAAGTTGCCGGAAGCATACACTGCGACCGCAACCTCATTCCTCCCATCGAGCAACTCCACCCGCGGCGGCAAGACGGCCATCACGTCGTCCGTTTGATACGTCGGACCGTTGCCTGCGTTGCCGCCTTCTTTGGTAGGCGTGGGAAACGTGACCAGTACGAGTTCGCATTTTGCTGCTGTGCCACAAGCAGCAATGCAGGCACAATCAACGATTGGAGCATGACGCCTCCTGCACCGTTGCGGCCTGCTCTGCGCCGGCGTCGGGCTGTGC
>JANNAY010000563.1:0-3000 GCA_031384945.1 Deltaproteobacteria bacterium | reverse complement strand
GCGGCAACGCGCTTGACGGCGCGTTCGAGCTTGTTGCCCTCATGAGCCGCATGCGTTTTGCCGTCGACGTCCGCAGCCTGATGGATCGTCCGACCGGCATCGGCCGTTACACGCAACAACTCGTCGCCCACCTGCAGCGCGCTGGCGACGTGGTCTTGTACAGCTTCGGCGGACAGCGCCCGAGCCCTGCGCTCGAGAAGCTCGCGCTTCACGAGCGAACGCGCTTCGTTCATCACCCGCTGCCGATGCGTCTCGTGCGTCGCCTGTGGCGCACCGGGCTCGGCCGAAGGCTCGAGAGCGTCATCGGCGACTTCGACGTCGCGGTGGCTGCCGAGACGACGATGCCGCGAACGCGACGCCCCGTGCTGGCTGTCGTCTACGACCTGCTGTTTCTTGAGCATCCAGAGTGGTTCAACGACTACACCCGGCGCGCTGGGCCCGAAAATCTGGCTGATGTCGTCGAGGCGGCGCAGGTCATCACCATCAGCCGGCGCACGCAGCGCGCGTTGCTCGCCTTTCATCCTGTGCTCGCCGATCGCTGTCATCTCGTGGCGCCAGCCGTCTCGCCGTCGACGGTGTTGTACGGCGGTGACAGCGCCGACTTCTTGTTCGTCGGCACCCGCGAGCCCCGCAAAGGCCTCGATGTCGTCGCGCGCGCGTTGGTCGGCCTCGGAGAGAAAGTCAGCGGCTCTCTCGTCGTCGTTGGCGGCGCCGGTTGGGGGGCGCAAGGCAGCGCCGTCGACACACTCCGCGCGCGCGGGCGCCTGCGCGAGCTGGGGTTTGCCACCGACGACGACATCGCCCGCGAACGCGCGCGGGCGATGCTCGCGGTGGTGCCGGCCTTTGACGAAGGATTCGGCTTGCCGCTGGCCGAAGCCATGGCCGCAGGCACGCCGACGCTCGCCTCGGACATCGAGGTCTTTCGCGAGATCGGCGGTGATGCCTGCGCCTACGCCGCGGTCAACGACGTGGGCGCGTGGGAGCGGGCGCTGCTGTCGTTGAGCAAAGACCCAGCTGCGCGCGCAGCCCTCTCCCATGCCGGTCCGTCGCGCATGGAGGCGTATGCGAGCGATCAGCAGTGGGAGGCGCTGCAGCCCGCGCTGAGCGCATTGCGAGCGTGGGGCGGGCGATGACCCGCTTCCTGCTCGACGTTCGCTTCGCCCGCCCCGCCGCCCTCGACGGCGTCGGCCGCTTCTTGTGGTCCGCTGCCGCCGCCGTCCCCGCTGCGCTCGCCCCAGGTGAAAGCCTGACCCTGCTCTGCCTGGACGACGACGCCGCCGCCTGGGCGCGTCACGTGCCGCGCGCGCAGCTCCGCGCGACCGACGTGCCGATCGCGTCGCTCTTGCAGCACGCGCGCTACCGGGCGCTCACCAGCGGCGTCGACGTCGTCCACTACCCGCAGTTCGACGTGCCCCTCGTCGACGCGCCGGTGGTGAGCTGCATCTACGACCTGACGATGGTCGACGAGCCGACGTACTTCGGCGCCGGACGTTCGCTGCGCCGCGTGGCCGCCGCCGCCTTGCTCGCCGGTGGCGTCGCCCGCGCAGCCCGGGTGGTGACACTGAGCCACGCGAGCCGCCTCGCCATCGCCGGCCGTTTCGACGCAGGCGACCGCGTCCGCGTCGTCGAGCCCGGGCCGCCGCTGACGACAACTCCGACGGCGACGAATTCGACGACGACGCCGGCCCCGTGGTCGTTCGCCTACGTCGGCAACCACCGGCCGCACAAACGCGTCGAGCTGCTGCTGCGGGCGTTTCGTCGTCTGCGACAGCGACGTCCCGAAGCACGGCTCTCGCTGTTCGGCCGCAGCGACCCGCGCTTCCCCGCCGTGCCCCGCATGGTCGCTGGCGAATTCGGCGACGGCGTCGACCTCGTCGAAGGCGCCTCCGACGACGACATCGCCGCCCGCGTCGCTGGCGTCAGCGCCCTCGTCTTCGCCTCCGTCGGCGAAGGCTACGGCTTCCCCGTCGTCGAAGCCTTCGCCGCAGGCACCCCCGCCATCGTCTCCGACAAAGGCAGCCTCGCCGAAGTCGCAGGCGCTGGCGGCGTTGTCGTCGCCGCCGACGACGAAGACGCGTGGCTCGCCGCGATGGAGCGGGTGGGGGGCGATGCCGTGCTGCGCGAGCGTCTGGCGCAAGGGGCCCGTCACGTCGTCAGCGCGCTCGACCACGACCGCGCCGCGCGACAATTGCTTGCCGTCTGGCGAGAAGCGCTGCGATAGCGGCACACTGCGGACAGACGAGGACACATGGCCAAGCGCGCACTCATCACCGGCATCACCGGACAAGACGGCTCGTACCTGGCCGAGCTGCTGCTCGGCAAAGGCTACGAGGTCGCCGGCATCGTGCGCCGCAGCAGCAGCATCGAGCGCGATCGCATCGATCACTTGCATCTGATTGACCGCGATGCCGACCGAAACAAGATCGAGTTGATCTACGGCGATCTGAGCGATGGCTCTTCGCTGAACCGCGTGCTGCGCACGTGGAAGCCCGACGAGGTCTACAACCTCGGCGCCCAGAGCCATGTGCGCGTCTCGTTCGACGTCCCCGAGTACACCGCTGACGTCGACGGCGTTGGCGTCGTGCGCATGCTCGAGGCCATTCGTGACGCTGGCCTGCGTCCGCGCTTCTACCAGGCGAGCACGTCAGAGCTCTACGGCGGTGTGTCGGCGACGGCGCAGAACGAGGCGACGCCTTTCAACCCGCGCAGCCCGTATGCCTGCGCCAAAGCCTTCGCCTTCTACATCACGCGCAACTACCGCGAGGCCTACAATCTCTTTGCGGTCAACGGCATTCTGTTCAACCATGAATCGCCGCGCCGCAGCCCGAATTTTGTGACACGCAAGGTCACGAAAGCCGCGGCCCGCATCAAGCTCGGCCAGCAGGATCAGCTCGTGCTCGGCGATCTCGACCCCCAGCGGGACTGGGGCTTCGCCGGCGACTACGTCGAGGCCATGTGGCTCATGCTCCAGCAGGACGCTCCGGACGACTTCGTCGTATG
>JANNAY010000551.1:0-3194 GCA_031384945.1 Deltaproteobacteria bacterium | reverse complement strand
ACGGCCTGCGGTGTCCCCACGACGATGCGGCCGCCAGCAACGACGGTGCGCGCGAGGTGGTCGGACCAGCGGTAGACCAACGACAGCGGGTTCTTCTCGTTCAGCACGACGAGGTCGGCGCGCTTGCCTTTTTGCAGCGAGCCGCGGTCAGCGAGGCCGAGGGCTGCGGCGCCGCCAGCGGTGACGGCGACGAGGGCTTCTTCGGCGAACAAACCCGACTGCGTCACCGACAAACCGGCAGCGAGCGCGAGGTCGGTCGACATCGCCGTGCCGGGGTTGGCGTCGGTGGCGACGGCGACGACGCAGCCGGCGTCACGCAGCATGCGCCCTGGAATCGCGCGCTGTCCCTTCAAGAAGACCTGGGCGAGCGAGAGGACTTCGGCGACGACGCCCGCGTCGGCGAGGGCTCTGGCGTCGTCGGCGTTGATGAATTCGAGGTGGCCTGCAGACAGCGCGCGCAACTCAGCAGCGAGGCGCGCGCCGCCCATCCACGAGAGCTGCTCGGCGTGCACCTTGATGTGCAGGCCCTTCTCGCGCGCGGCCAACAACAAGCGGCGGCCGTCGTCGACGGAGAAGGCGCCGGCTTCGACGAAGACGTCACAGGCGGTGGCGACGTTGTCGCTGACGACGCGCGGCAAGAGCTGCTCGATGATCGTCGTCGTCCACGACGTCGCCGACGCTTCTTCGGGCGGCACCGCGTGGGCGGCGAGCAGCGTCGGCTCGACCCACATCGCAGGACCGTGCAGCGCGCGCGCCGCGTGCAGCATCTTCAGTTCGTCGTCGACGCTGAGGCCATAGCCGCTCTTGATCTCGACGGTGGTGACGCCGCGCCGCCGCATGCGATCGAGGCGCGGGCGGGCCGCGGCGACCAATTCGTCGACGCTGGCGGCTCTGACGGCGCGCATCGTCGAGCGGATGCCGCCGCCGGCAGCGCCGATCTGCAGATAGGTCTCGCCGCGGGCGCGCCGGGCAAACTCGTCGCTGCGGTCGCCGAGAAACACGAGATGCGTGTGGCAGTCGATGAGTCCGGGGACGACCGCGTTGCCGCCCGCGTCGACGACGATGGCGTCTTCGTGGGGCAAGGCCGATCCGCGCGGGCCGACATGATCGATCTTGCCGTCGCGCACGACGACGACGGCATCTTCAACGACGCCGAGGCCAAAGGCGCCGCTGCCGTCGACGGTGGCGAGGGCGCCGATGTTGTCGATGAAGATGTCGCGCATCACGCCGTCACCTCGTCACCAGAAGCGGACGCGTAGAGTGTCGTCGTCGACGTCGAGAGCGAACAGGGTCGAGCGCGGTGGATCGAACCCCGAGCAGGCCACGCGGGGCGGGCACCCCAGCCTCCCCCAGCCCCTCCTCCCCGTGGGCGCGGCTCAAACATCGTTGCTTTGCTCAAGCGCTTCGGCCGCTACGGGTAGGAGGGGAGGAGACGAAGACGCAGAAGTCACGTTGTTGGTCTCACGGACCGTCGGTGGGCGGCCGCTGCTGCAACGCCTGCGCGGCGGCGAGCTTCTGCAGGCCCTTCGACAAGACGACGCGGTTGTCGGCGGTGACGACGACGGCGTTGGCGCCGGGCAGTCGCTCGATCAACTTCATGCCTTCGCGTTCGCCGAGGACGAAGACGGCGCGCGACAGCGCCTCGGCGACGACAGCCTCGCTGTGCAGCACGGTGACGCTGCGGCTGCGCGTCGATGGCAAGCCCGTGCGCGGATCGAGGATCGAGTGGTAGCGGCTGCCGCCGACGAGAAAGAAGCTGTCGTTGTCGGACGACGTCATGACGGCGCCGCCGAGCTCTTTGGCGTCGACGGGCAAGGTCAAGAACGGCCCGGTGGCGCGGGGATCTTGCACGCCGACCATCCACGGGCGGTCGCCCTTCTGGCCGCTGACGACGACGTCGCCGCCGCACGAGAGCACGAAGTCAACGGCGCCGCGGCCGGCCAAGACGGCGCGGGCGCGGTCGAGGGCGTACGCCTTGACGACGTTCTTGAGGTCGACGCGGGCGCCGGCCTTCTTCAACCGCGCGGTGCGCGCCACCGGATCGAGCACGAGGTCGTCGACCGAAACCAGCTGCCGCAGCCGATCGATCTCGACCTTCTGCGGGGCCTCGGCGGGGGCGCCGTCTTTGCCAGCAAAGGCCCAGGCGTCGTCAAAGGCGGCGGCCGTCACGTCATAGGCGCCCTTCGACAGCCGGGCGATGCGCTGCAGCGCCGTCAGCACCTCAAAGACCTCGGGGTCGACGACGATGGCGTCTTTGCCAGCGGCGTTGTTGAGCCGATACAGCGGTCCGCTCTCGACGCTGGCGTCGAAGAGACCGACCACGCGGCGGAATTCGTCGATGGCGGCGTCGGCGTTGTCGCTGCTGGAGACTGCGTGGACGTCGACGACGGCGTCACCGACAGCGGCGCTGCGCCGCACGGTCTGAGCGGGCGGCGGCGCTTCGGGCGGTGCCGGCGTCGTCGACGTCGCGGCGATGAGACAGAGCACGGCGGTCAACATGGAGAACCCCTTACCACTTCGGGTAACAACGCAAGATGAACGCGCGCGCCGTCCTCGTCGTTCCGCTGTTGGTCTCGGTCGCGGGGTGCTTCGACCTCGACCGCTTGCAGGGTGTCGCCCCCGGCAGCGCCAGCGGCACCGCCGTCGACGTTGACGGCGCCGCCCTCGCCGCCGCCCGCGTCGTCGTCGACGGCAGCGTCAACAGCGTCAGAGCCGGCGCAGACGGCGGCTTCGTCGTCAAAGGCCTCGCCCAAGCGACGCAGGTGCTGCGCTTGAGCGACGACGACGACGGCGACGGCATCGCCGAGCGCGCCGGCCTCGCCGTCTTCACCCTCGCCGCAGAGCCCGACGGACGCGGCGGCACCCGCACCGGCGCCGTCTTTCTCGGCGACGTCGTGCTCGACGGCGCCGCTCGCGTCGATGGCAGCGTCGTCGACGACGCCGGATCCGCCGTCGCCGGCGCCCGCGTCGTCGTCGTCAGAGACCTGCGCGACCTCGGCGTCGACGAGGTGCGCACGCTCTCGGCCGACGGCGAAGACCGCAGCGACGTCGCCGGCGCGTTCTCGGTGCGGGGGCTGGCGCGCGGCAAGGCGCGGGTCTTCGCTGTGGCCGACGACGGCCGCGCCTCCAACGTCGACAACGTCGATCTGCAACCTGGGTTGAACACCTTGCGCGCGCCCTTGACGCTCGCGCCG
>JANNAY010000496.1:0-2153 GCA_031384945.1 Deltaproteobacteria bacterium | reverse complement strand
CGGGCACGCTCGACACCGGCAGCCCCTGCCGCTCGAGCTACGAGTGCAAGGGCAACCTGCGCTGCCACGGCTCATCGGCCCTCGACGTCGGACGCTGCGGCCCGCCGCGCCCCGCGAAGGCCCCCTGCGGCGCTGGCATCGACGGACTCGCCGTCGTCACCGGCCAGGTCGCCGTCGACGTCGAACACCCTGAGTGCCAACAGTCTTGCGGACGAGGACGTTGCACCGCCCACGTCGACGATGGCGCCGCCTGCCTCAGCGACGGCGAGTGCGGCGCCGACCACCGCTGCGACAACAAGGTCTGCGTCAAAGGCCGCGTCGTCGTCGGTGGCGCCTGCAGCAGCGGCGGCTGCGTCGACGGCGCCCGTTGCATGGCGGGCACGTGTCAGCTGCTGCGCAAAGCGGGCGAAGCCTGCGACTCCGAATTCGACTGCGCCCAGGGCGGCTGCGTGAAGAAGTCGATCACCGGCCCCGGCGTGTGCGGCATGCGCTGCACGTCGTGGCGCGACGTCGAGACCAAGCCCGACGCCGCGCTGCTGCAGAAGAAGCGAAGTGTTGAGAAACCATGAACGCCGCCGTCTTCTGCGTCATCGTCGGTGTCGTGACCGTTGCTCCTCCGATCGTGCACCGCCGCGATGTTGAGCGGTTGGCGCCTCCGTCGACGTGGGCGACCACGACGTTGCCTTCGTTGAATGCGCAGCTGGTGGTGTTGCCGACGAAGGCGCCGAACCGCTTCGTCGTCAAACAAGACGGGGCCGCCGTCGCCACTGTCGAAGGCGCAGCGCCGTTGTTCGCGCCCCTCGACAACGCCAGCGCCGCCGCCGTCGTCGACGCCCTCGCTGGCGGCGTCGTCGTCGACGTCGGCGCCATCGACCGCGTCAAAGCCGCCGGCTTCGCGGTCTCGCGGCCGCTGCCGCCTGAGCCGCCGCGCTACCCATTTTCGTTCGCGCGCCTCGAGCTGCGGCACCCAGACAGCGCGCCCGCGCTCGTGCACGTGCTGCTCGACCTCGACGCCGCCGGACACGTCGACCGCAGCGAGCACGTCGTCGCCCGCGTCGCCGTCGACGTCGCCGCGAGCAACGCACCGCTCTCGACAGCCCCCGCCCCGGATCACTCCACCGCGATCGCCCGCTTCGTCGCCGCCGCGCGCGCGAGACGCTAAAACCGCGCCCATCCTTTTTTGGAGGGCGCCATGACGACGACAACGCTGAACCTCACCACCTCAGACGGTCCCATGCGCGTGGCCCGCGTGACGCCGGAGTACGGCGCTGGTCCGTGGCCCGTCTTGTTGTTCTGCATGGACGGCGTCGGCCTGCGCGCGTCCCTCGAGCAGATGGCGCAGCGGTTCGCCGACGAGGCCAACGTCGTCGTCTACGTCCCCGACTTGTTCTTCCGCTCGGGCGACGTCTACGACCTGGTGCCGCCGGGGACGCCGAAGCTGCCCTCGTCGATGTGGCCGTTGCTCGGCGACGCGGCGTTTCGCGACCAGTGGCGCGCGAAATTTTTCGACGTCGCGATCAAGAGTTCCAACGTCGAATCCGCCTTCGCTGCCGTCTTCGCCGCCGTCGGCGCCGACAAAGACGTCGACGTCAAAGCCGGCGTCGGCGTCACTGGCTACTGCATGGGCGGCCACGTCGCCGTCAAAGTCGCCGGCCTCTTCGGCGACCGCATCACAGCCGCAGCCTCCTTCCACGGCGGCTTCCTCGCCTCGGACGCGCCGGAGTCGCCGCACCTGCTGGCGCCGAAGATGAAGGCGCGCGTCTACGTCGCCGCCGCTTCCGACGATCCGAGCTTTCCTGAGGCGATGAAAGAGCGGCTGACCGACGCGTTCGTAGACGCCAACGTCGAATTCGTCGTCGAGACGTATCTGGCGCGGCATGGGTGGTGTGTGCCGGATTCGCCGTCGTTCCATGAGGCGGAGGCGTCGAAGGCGCAGAAGAAGCTGACGTCGCTGCTGCGGGAGACGTTGAAGCGGTAGTCTTCCGTTGTTGCTTCATTTCTCGGAAGAGGTCTGCGCGCGATGGCTTCTCTGGTCGTCGATCGGGCACAACTCGCGGCGACACTGCTGGAGATTGATGCCTCCGAGCGGCGCTTTCGATCAGGTGTGAATTCGCAGCTCCCCATCGATCGCGCACTGCACGGCGACTTCGGGC
>JANNAY010000483.1:0-3984 GCA_031384945.1 Deltaproteobacteria bacterium | reverse complement strand
GCATAGCCGAGGCCATACGCGGCCGGCGTCAGCGCAGTGTGTGAATCCTTCACGCCATCGTTGTCGCTGACGTGCACCTCGACGACCCGATCGCAGTCGAGCAACCGCTGCTCGACCCGCGCGCTCAACACGCCGGCCGCGCGCTGCAGCTTGAGGTGCGAGACGTCGACGGCGAGGTCGACGCCGGCCTCCAACAACCGCTCGACCTCGCGGTCGCCGCAGGGATAGCCGGGGTACATGACCTCGACGACGACGCCGCGGTCGACGGCGCTCTCGAGCCAGGCTGAGGCGTCGATGCCATCGCGGTCCATCGGCGGATGCACCGACCGCCCATCGGCCGGCACGAGCAACCGCCCATCAGCGCCCCACACCTTCGCGCGCAAATCGTCGACGACAAAGCCGTGGTGCGCCCGCACCGGCATCGTCGTCGTCGCCAACACCCGCGCAAACCCCGCGCTCGGCAGATTCCCCGGCGTCAGCTGAACCCCATCAGGCGCGAGCGCACAGAGCTCACGCCACGCGGACTCTTGCGTGCGCCCCTGCAGACAGCTCATCGCGAGGTAGGCGGGCACGCCGCCCGCGTACCACGCGCGAAAGGCTCGTGTTTGACGACGTCGCTGCGGTGCTCGCGCCGCAGAAGACGAGAGGGCCCCCTACCCCCGAAACCGGGGGTAGGGGGCTCTGCGGTGCGAGCAACCATGATGACGACGTGGTTCCGCGTGCGTCGGCTGTGGTCAGGGCGCCGATTCACAACCCAGGATGTGAAAAGGGGCAGGTCGCCCTGCCCCTTCACCACCAAGAACCAGAGACGCTCAGCGCCGCTTCTCTTGCTTGCGCTTCTGCGCTTCTTGCCGACGACGCTCAGCGCGGTTGAGTCCGCCAGCGCCTTCGCCGTCTGCGTCTTCGTCGGCCTTCGCCAGCTCAGCCTTCAACGACGACCGCGGTGCGGGCAGCGGCTTCTGTGTCGACGTCGCCTGCGAAGCAGTGGACGCCGTCGACGCCTGCGACCGCGTCGAGGTCGTCGACGAAGACGCCGTCGACGTCGTCGAACCCGAGATCGACCCCGCCACCGACGAATTCGCCGCCATCGGATAAGACGACGAAGCAGACGACGACGTCGTCGACGGCACAGCACCCAACGGACCCGACGGCAACGCCGCAGGACCCGGCGTGCCCGGCATCGCCGAACGCGGATTCGCGCGGCGGTTGGCGTTGCGGCTCGCCTGACGGCGGGCCTCACGCTCAGCCTGCAAGCGCTGGATCTCGGCCTCGCCCTCTTCGCGCTTCACGACCTGGGCCTTGAAGACCTTGTCGAGGGTCTCGTCTCTGACACGAGCCTTCATGCCAATGTAGAGGTTATAACCCTCTTTCTTGTACTCTTGCTTCGGATCCTTCTGACCATACGAGCGCATATGAATGCCCTCGCGGAGATGATCCATGGTCGACAAGTGCTGCTTCCACGCCTCGTCGATCACTTGCAGGTACAAGAACGACTCGATCTGCCGCAAGATGTCAGGCCCGAGGGCCTTTTCTTTCTCGCCGTAGAAGCGCTCAGCCTCAGCGAAGCACTTGTTCATCATGTCGTCGCGGTCACGCACACCGACGAGGTCGACGCTGACGCCGATGATCTCTTTCATGTCGGTGACGACCTTGTCGACCTTCCATTCCGACGGCGGCGCCTTTTCGGGGCAGTTGGTCTGCACCGACGCGATGATGGCCTCTTCGACCAGATCGAGGACGAGATCTTTCAGGCCTTTGCCGTCGAGGATCTTGCGACGCAGTCCATACACAGACTTGCGCTGCTGGTTCATCACATCATCGTATTCGATGAGGTTCTTGCGCGAGTCAAAGTGCATGCCCTCGACGCGCTTCTGCGCGTCGGCGATCGACGAGGTGACCATCTTGTGCTCGATGGGCTCGCCGTCTTTCATGCCCAGCATCTCCATCAGGCGGATCATCTTGTCGCCGCCGAAGATGCGCATCAGGTCGTCTTGCAACGAGAGGTAGAAGCGCGACGAGCCCGGGTCGCCCTGACGACCAGCGCGACCGCGCAGCTGGTTGTCGATGCGGCGTGACTCGTGGCGCTCGGTGCCGACGATGCGCAGGCCGCCGGCGGCTTTGACTTCTTCTTTGGCGATGGCGCACTCGCGCTCGGCCTTCACCAGCTCGTGCTCGTAGAGCTCGACGCACTTCACGTAGAAGGCGCGGCGCTCGGCCAAGAGCTTCGCGCGCGCCTCTTCAGACGACGCCGGCAGGTCTGCCGGGCGGTTCATCGAGATGTCTTCACCGAGCTTGGCGGCGAGCTCGACGGCCTCGTTCCATTCGGCCATGCGCTGCTCGTACTGGGCGAGAAAGCGCACGTCTTTGGCGTCGCGCTCGGCGAGCTTGTCGACGTTGATGAGGTCAGCGCGGCCGGTGAGAAAGCCGTACTCGGCGACCTGCACGGGCTTCGGACCAACGTCTTCGTCGGTGGTCTCGGCGCGCGACGGATCGTGGCCGAGGGCGTTCACCACGGCGAGGCGGGCCATGAACTCGGGGTTGCCGCCGAGCAGGATGTCGGTGCCGCGGCCGGCCATGTTGGTGGCGATGGTGACGGCGCCCTTCTTGCCAGCCTGGGCAACGATGCCGGCTTCGTCTTTGTGCTTCTTCGCGTTCAAGACGCGGTGCTCGATGCCCTTCTTCTTCAGCAGGTTGGCCAGCACCTCAGACTTCTCGACGCTGACCGTGCCGACCAGAACCGGTTGGCCCTTCTTGTGCGCCGATTCGATGTCGAGTGAGATGGCGTCGAACTTCTCGCGCTCGGTCTTGTAAATGAGATCCTGATCGTCGATGCGCTGGATCTTCTTGTTGGTCGGGATCAGGATGACGTCAAGATTGTAGATCTTGGCGAACTCTTCGGCTTCAGTATCAGCCGTACCCGTCATGCCCGACAGCTTGCGGTACATGCGGAAGTAGTTCTGAAACGAGATGGTCGCCAGCGTGCGCGTCTCGGGCTGGATTCTGACGTTCTCTTTCGCCTCGACGGCACCGTGTAGACCGTCGGACCAGCGTCGGCCATACATCAGGCGGCCGGTGTGCTCGTCGACGATGATGACTTCGCCTTTTTCAATGACATAGTCGACGTCGCGCTTGTACAGCGTGTGCGAACGAAGAGACTGCGTCAGGCGGTGCAGCTTCTCGATGTTGACCGGATCGTACAGGTTGGGAACACCCACCAATTGCTCAGCGCGGGTGACGCCGGCTTCGGTGAAGATGACCTGACGGGCCTTCTCATCAATCGTGTAGTGCTCGTCTTTGCGCAGCTGCGGCACGATGCTGTTGGCCTGCTTGTAGCCGTCGATGCTCTCGTCAGACGGACCGCTGATGATGAGCGGCGTGCGGGCTTCGTCGATGAGGATCGAGTCGACTTCGTCGACGATGGCGAGGCCGTGGCTGCGCTGCTGGTAGTCTTTCAGCGAGAACTTCATGTTGTCGCGCAGATAGTCGAAGCCGAACTCGTTGTTCTGTCCGTAGGTGATGTCGCTCTGGTAGGCCTCGCGCTTCTGGCGCTCGGGCTGGTGCGGGACGACGACGCCGCAGCTGAGGCCGAGAAAGCGGTAGATGCGCGACATCCACTCGGCGTCGCGGGTGGCGAGGTAGTCGTTGACGGTGACGACGTGCACGCCGTCGCCGGTCAGCGCGTTCAACACCGCGGGGCAGGTGGCGACGAGCGTCTTGCCTTCGCCCGTCTTCATCTCGGCGACGCGGCCGCTGTGCAGCACCATGCCGCCGATCAGCTGCACGTCGTAGTGGCGCATGCCCATGACGCGCTTGCCGGCCTCGCGCACGAGGGCGAACACCTCGTTCAAGTACGGGTCGAGGACGACGTTGATGCCCTCGCGGTCGAGGTCTTCGCCCTTGGCGATCTTCGGCGCCTTGGCTGTGGCGACGGCCTTTTGGATCTCGTTTCGCAGCGTGGCGATGCGCTGGGCCATCTGCTCGTCA
>JANNAY010000456.1:0-1897 GCA_031384945.1 Deltaproteobacteria bacterium | reverse complement strand
GACAAAAGTCGCCGCTCTTCGTCGACAAGGCCAAGGTCGAATTTCACGAAGGCCGCGTCATCGTCGAAGGCGGCGGCCCGCAGTCGGCGGCCCACCGCTTTCAAGAGCTGTTCGGCAATTTCTCGCGCACACTGTTGACGTCGCTGCTGACCAACCGCCTGAAGCGGCCGCCGACGGCGCCCGAGCTCGCCGGCGAGCTGAAGTCGCTCTTCGCGCGGCAGTCGATCGACATCGCGCCGTGGACGAGCGCGCTCTGCCGTTCGACCGAACCCGATGACATCGCGCTGCGTGAAGCGCTGAAGGCGGCGCCCGCGTCGTCGACGTCGCTGATCACGCCGACGCGATGACCTGATCAGGCGGCGCTCTGCCCCCACGCGCGCAGCAAAAAGAAGATCACCACACCGGTGACCGAGACGTAGAGCCACGCCGGAAGCAGCACGCGCGTGACCTTCTTGTGCGTCGGAAAGCGCTTTGTGCCAGCGAACCAAAACGCGGCCAGCGCGCCGGGCACGATGACGATCGACAGCAGGATGTGCGTGATCAGAATCAGGAAATAGACCGCACGAATCGCGCCTTCACCTGTAAACTTGGTGTCGCCGTGGACGTAGTGATAGGTCACGTACGACACGAGGAAGAGACCCGACGACGCGAAGGCTGCCACCATGCAGTATTTGTGTAGATGCGGCTTCTTCTGCTTGATGAAAAGAAAGCCGAGCGTGAGCAGCGTCGCCGAGAGCGCGTTGAAGCTGGCGTTGACCGCCGGCAAGAAGCGCAAGTCGACGGATCCGCCGGCGGCGTCGGCGGTGCGCAGCACCAACAACCAGAACAAGAAGCCGAGGGCGACTGCGGAGACGACGGCGTTGAAGACGTAGAAGCGGCGATCGGCGGTCATGGTCTGGTTTTGTCTTTCGTCTTTCGCGCCGACAACGCGGCGGCCTGCCGCACGGTTTCGGCGTGGATGTCGACGATGTCGGAGACGTCTTTGGCGTAGCCGCCGGCCATGACGACGACGACGCCGACGTTGAATTCGGCGCAGGCGGCGAAGACGGCGGCGTCTCTGGCTGCGAGTCCGGCTTTGCTCAAGCGCAGGCGGCCGAGCAGGTCGCCTTCGTAGGGGTCGGCGCCGGCGAGGAAGAAGACGACGTCGGGGTCGGCCTGGGCGAAGCTGACGCCGAGGGCGTGGTCGAGGTGGGCGGCGTATTCGGCGTCGCCGCAGCCGTCGTCGAGCTCGACGTCGAGCGAGCTCTTCTGTTTGCGAAAAGGAAAGTTGTTTCGCCCGTGCAGCGAGAGCGTGAAGACGCCGGCGTCACGGCCGAGGATGGCGGCGGTGCCGTCGCCCTGGTGCACGTCGAGGTCGACGATCAGGGCGCGCGCGATTCGTCGTTCGTTCATCAGCACGCGGACGGCGACGGCGACGTCGTTGAAGACGCAATAGCCGGCGCCGAAGTCAGGTCCTGCGTGGTGGGTGCCGCCGGCGAGGTTGACGGCGACGCGCCCAGACGAGGGGTCGTTGTCGTCGACGACGGCGCGGGCGGCGGCGAGGGTGGCGCCGGCCGACCGCCGCGAGCGCTCGATCATCAGCGGCGACCAGGGGAAGCCGATGCGGCGCACTTCGGCGTCGCTGAGGTCGCCGTTGACGGCGCGGTCGACGTAGCCAGCGTCGTGGGCGGCCTTGAGCTCGTCGAGCGTCGCTGCTGGCGGCTCGTGCAGCGTGATGCCGGGCAGCGACGTCACCCGCGCACGCAGCTGCGCATACTTGGCCATCGGAAAGCGATGGTCGGCGGGCAACGGCAGCACATAGTGGTCGCAGAAAAAGGCTCTCATCTCAGCACGTCGACCTGTCATCCCGGCGATTGACACCAGAGTCAATATCGGTGACGACGTCGTCATCATGGCG
>JANNAY010000455.1:0-1534 GCA_031384945.1 Deltaproteobacteria bacterium | reverse complement strand
CGCCGATCTTGATGGTCGACGTCAGCGTCGACGAGCCGAAGCCCACAGCACCTGCGCAGATCAAGCAGTAGCCGCGATCGGGCTCAGCGAAAGACCTGCACCGGTCCCGCCGCGGTCGGTGCTTCGTCGATGCCGACGTCGTCGGGGGCGCCGTAGCCGAGGGCGCCGCTGACGCCTTCGCCGAAGCAGACGACGCTGCCGTCGGCTCGCAACGCGCAGGTGTGGCTGGCGCCGACGGCGACGTCGATGACGGCGTTGCCGATGAAGACGGCGCCGGCCAATTCGGGGTCGTCGACGTCGTCGGTGTTGCCGTAACCCAGCTGTCCGTGGGCGCCCGCGCCCCAACAGAAGAGCAGTCGGTTGCTGGTGATGGCGCAGCTGTGGTCGGCGCCGCTCTTCAGCGCCGTGGCGTCGGCGACGTGGGGCGGCGTCGGCGATGCCTGGGTGAGCTGGGGCTCGCCGAGGCGCCCGTTGTCAGCCTCGCCGAAGCAGCGGACGCCTTCGGTGACGAGGACGCAGCTGTGGAGGGCGCCGGCGCCGACGGCGAAGGCCGCGCCGGGCTCGATGGTGGTGACCTGCACGAGCACGCCGTTGTCGCCGACATCGGTGAAGCTGTTGTTGCCGAGCTGCCCCCGGTCGTTGTCGCCCCAGCAGAAGACGCCCGAGCTGGCGACGACGCAGGTGTGGGCGCCGCCGGCGGCGATGCTGCTGGCGTTGAACGAGAAGCGCACCGGCCCTGGCACGTCGCTGGGGGCGCTGGCGCTGGTGCCGAGCCGCCCGTCGCCGGACGCGCCCCAACACTCTGCGCTGCCGCTGCTGCAGAGCGCGCAGGTGTGGTCGGCTCCCGCCGCCAGACCGACGACGCTGCAGTTCAAGAAGGCCGTCGCTGCGACGTTGTCGAGGGTCTCGCCCGGTTCGTCGCCGAACGCGGCGCTCGAGACGGAGTCCACCGGCCCGCGGCCGAGCTTGCCGTTCTCGTTGTCGCCCCAGCAGTAGACGGCGCCCTCGATGTCGAGGACGCAGACATGATCGCCTCCCGTCACCATCTGTCGCACGGGGCGCGGCAGTGGGAGCAGCGGCAGGTCGGCGGGTTCTTCGCCGACGTTGTCGCCGAAGTTCGCGGTGTTGCCCTGCCCGAGCTGTCCATGATCGTTCTCGCCCCAGCAGCGGACGCGCCCGCTGCGCGTCAGCACGCAGGTGAAACCGCCTCCCGCCGCGATCTGCACAAGGCTCGGCACGCAGTCGGCGTCGCAGCCGTCCTCGTCGACGAGGTTGTTGTCATCGCAGCGTTCGGAGCCGGCGTTGTTGACGAGGCCGTCGCCGCAGAATTCGGTGACGCAGAATTCGTCGCAGCCGTCGCCATTGTTGTTGCTGGAGTCGTCGCACTCTTCACCGGGCTCACGCTCGCCATTGCCGCAGCGGGCTCCTTCTCCTTCGCCTTCTCCTTCGCCTTCGCCTTCTCCTTCGCCTTCGCCTTCTCCGACAACGCCCTCGCCCTCACCCTCGCCCTCGCCGACGTCGCCCTCGCCCTCGC
>JANNAY010000437.1:0-5294 GCA_031384945.1 Deltaproteobacteria bacterium | reverse complement strand
CGGGCACGGTGCCGTGGCCGGTGAGCACAACGACGGGCACCTTGCGGCCCAGCGTGCGCCGCAAGACCTCGAACCCCTCAAAACCGGCATCAGCGCCGCCGGCCCCGTCGACGTCTGCATCCTCGACCTGCGCATGCCGGGCATGAGCGGGCTCGAGGTCTTGCGGCGCACGCTGGGCCGCAAGGTGCCCGTCGTTGTGCTCACCGGCCACGGCACCGTGCCCGACGCTGTCGAGGCCATGCGGCTCGGCGCAGTGAACTTCGTGCAGAAGCCCGTCGACGCCGACGAGCTCGTTCCGATTCTGCAGCAGGCGCAGCGCACCGAGTCTGCCGTCGTCGCCGACACGATGCTCGGCGCCTCAGAGGCGATGCTGACCTTTCTCGAGAAGCTCGATCGCACCGCGAAGAGCGATGAGCCCGTGCTGCTGATCGGCGAGACGGGCACTGGCAAAGAGCTGTGCGCTCGCCGGTTGCACGACGTCAGCGGTCACAAGAAGGGACCGTTCGTCGCGATGAACGCCGCGGCCATTCCGCGCGAGCTGGTCGAGAGCGAGCTCTTTGGTCACAAGCGCGGCGCGTTCACCGGCGCCGCCGACGCCCGCGAAGGCCTGATGGCCCGCGCCGCTGAAGGAACGCTGTTTCTCGACGAGGTCGGCGAGATGCCCCTCGAGATGCAGGCCAAGCTGCTGCGCGCCATCGAAGACAGAAAGTTTCGTCCGGTTGGCGCCGACGCCGAACGCGCCTTCAAAGGCCGCATCGTCGCCGCCACCCACAAAGACCTCAAAGCCGCCGTCGAACAAGGGCGGTTTCGCGCCGACCTCTACTACCGGCTGTCGGTGATCCCGCTGCACCTGCCGCCGCTGCGCGACCGCGGCGACGACGTCGTCTTGATCGCCCGCGCCTGGCTCGGCCGCGCCGTCGAAGAGCGTCCTGCCGGCCGCGACACGGTGGCCCTCTCGTTCACCCCGGCGGCCGAAGATGCGCTGCGGGCCTATCCGTGGCCCGGCAACGTGCGGGAGCTGGTCAACGTCGTGAAGCGCGCTGCGCTCTTCACCGCCGGCGCCGTCGTCGACGACGAATTGATCAGCGAGCTGCTCGAAGACTCTCCGTTCGCGCACGGCGCCGAGCCGCTGCCACAGGCATCGTCGTCGTCGTCGTCGGACCACGGGCAGGGTCCGCGCGCCGGCCAGCGCGTCACACTCGAAGAGCTCGAGAAGACGCACATTCGTCGGTTGCTCGACGAGCTGCACAACGTCTCTGAGGTGGCGCGCATCGTCGGCATCGACCGGCGCACGCTGCAGCGAAAGATGATCGCCTGGGGCTTTCGCGACGCGCGCCCCGACGACAAGTCCGACGACTGACCGTCTGGGTCGCGGCCTGAAGGCCCCCCTGGCCCCCCGAAACCGGGGGGAAATCGAACCCCGTGACGTCGTCGAGCGCTCAGCATTCGAGGATGCCCCGTCAATCGCGACTTCCCCCCGGTTTCGGGTGGCCAGGGGGGCCTTCTCATGCGCGCGCGTTGGGTTGCTTTCGCGATCGGCGCAGTGAGAGGTTTCGCGCATGCGACGTCTCCTGCTGCTTCCTCTTCTGCTGTCGACGACGTTGGTGTCGCAGGCGGCGCTTTCCCAAAACCCGGCCCAAAACAAAGATCCGTTGCATGTCGAGTCGACGCGGTTCGCGCTGAAGAACGGCCTCACCGTCGTCCTCGTCGAGGATCACGCGGTGCCGCGGGTGCACATGAGCCTGCGCGTGCGCACAGGATCGGCGTGGGAGAAGCCCGGGCGCACCGGCTTCGCGCACCTGTTCGAGCACCTGATGTTCGAGGGATCGAAGAACGTTCCGGAAGGAAAGTTCGACGAGTGGCTCGAGGCCGCCGGCGGTGAGAACAACGCCTGGACGTCGGAAGACTTCACGTATTATTACGAAGAAGGTCCTAGCAACGCCCTTGATTTGATGATGTTTCTTGAGAGCGACCGCGTCGGGTATTTTCTCGACAAGCTCGACAAGACCCTCATCGACGGCCAGCGCGACGTGGTGAAGAACGAGCGCCGGCAATCGTACGAGAACCGCCCATATGGCGCGGCCGATCTGGCAACACCGGCGTTGCTCTATCCCAAGGGTCACCCGTACAGCTGGCCGGTGATCGGCTCGATGGCCGATCTCACCGCTGCCTCGACCGACGACGTGCGCGACTTCTTTTCGACGCACTACGCGCCCGAGAATTCCATCCTCGTCGTCGTCGGCGACTTCAAGACCAGCGCCGTGCGCGACAGCGTGCAGAAGTGGTTCGACGAGGTGCCGTCGCGCGGTGGTCGCCCCGCGCCGCCGCCGGCGCCGCTGGTGCTGAAGGGCGAGAAGCGCGCCGTGTTCGAAGACGACGTCGAGCTGCCGCGCCTGACCTTCACGTGGCCGTCGCCGCCGCTCTACTCGCCCGACGACGCTGCCCTCGACATGGCCGGCGCCGTGCTCTCGGGCGGCGAGTCGTCGCGCCTGGTGAAGCGCCTCGTGCACGAGCTGCGCGTCGCCCAGTCGGTGAACGCGTACCAAGAGTCGAAAGAGCGGGGCTCTGAGTTTCACGTCGAGGTGTTGGCGTTTCCCGGCACCAAGCTCAGCGACGTCGCCCGCGTCGTCGACGAAGAACTGGCGAAGCTGTTGAGAGACGGACCGACGGCGGCCGAGCTGCAGCGGGCGAAGACCGTCACCGAGGCCCACACCTTCGACAGCCTCGACTCGCTCTCAGCGAAGGCAGAGCGCATCTCGGCCTACGCGATGCTGCTCGGCGATCCGGATTCTTTTGGCCGCGACCTCGATCGGTACAGAAAGCTCAGCGTCGACGATGTCAAAGCCGCCGCCAAACGCACCATCACCCGCGGTCGTCTCGTCGTCAGCGTCGTGCCCAAGGGCCACGTCGAGCTGGCCGTCGTCAACCCCGTCTTGCCGTCGATCGGAGGTGCGCGATGAACCGCCAGCACCGTTTCTTGTTTGTTTTCGCTCTGTTGGCGTTGGCGTCGGCGTCGGCGTCTTCGTCTGCTTTCGCCGCCCCTGACCGCTCGTTGCCGCCCGTGCCCGGCGCGGTGCCGGCGTTCACGATGCCCGTCCCGGTCGAGCTGACGTTGAGCAGCGGCCTCAAGGTCTTCTTCGTCGAGCGCCACCGCGCCCCCCTCGTCGACGTCGTCGCGGTCGTCGGCAGCGGCGCCCTCGACGATGGCGCCGGCAAAGAAGGCACCGCCGTGGCCCTCGCCGACCTGCTCACGCAGGGCGCCGGCGACAGAGACGCCTTCGCCTTCGACGACGCCGTCAAAGGCATCGGCGCCAGCGTCGACGGCGGCGCCTCGTGGACGTCGCTGACGTTGTCGTTGCACGTGGCCAGCGGCCGCTTCGGCGACGGCCTCGCGCTGTTCTCTGACGCGCTGTTGCGCCCGCGGCTCACCGCCGACGATTGGGAGCGCAAGCGCGGCGAGAAGCTCGGCGAGCTCGCTTATTACAAAGACGAGCCGCGCATGTTGGTGCAGATGGCCGCGTCGCGCTCGCTGTTCGGCGCTGCGCGTCCGGGCACGGCGCTGATGGGCACGCCGAAGTCGCTGACGTCGACGACGGCTGAAGACCTGCGCAACTTTCACCGCCGCGCCGTGCGCCCCGACAACGCCTTTCTCGTGGTGGTCGGCGACATCGACAAGAAGACGCTGGCGGCGGAGTTGGAGAAGGCGCTGTCGTCGTGGAAGGCGCCGGCGGAGAAGCTGACAAAGACGACGCCGCCCGAGCCGGCGAAGGTGACGGCGCGCTCGGTGGTGTTGGTCGATCGTCCCGGTGCGCCGCAGTCGGCGGTGCAGGTGACGTCGCCGGTGCCTGTGACGCTGTCGCCGTTGGATGCGCCTGTGGCGGTGATGCAGACGCTGCTCGGCGGCTCGTTCTCGTCGCGCTTGAACTCGAACCTGCGCGAAGAGCACGGCTACAGCTACGGCGCGGGCTACAGCGTGATGACGCGTCCGTGGCACCGCGCGTCGGTGTCGACGTCGGTGGCGTCGCCGGTGACGATCCCCGCGCTCACCGAGATCTTCAACGAGCTCGCGCGCATCCGCACCCCGGCCACCAAAGAAGAGATCGACCGCGCCCGCGCCTACGAAGGACTCACGTTCCCCGCCGTCCTCGACGGTGGCCGCGCCCTCGCGTCGACGTGGGCGTCGTGGAAAGAGCAGGGCATCAGCAACGACGCCATCAGCGGCTACATGGCCGCCGTCGGCAAGGTCGACGTCGCCGCCGCCCACAAAGCCGCAGAAGCCATCGTCGACCCCAACAACGTCATCGTCGTCGTCGTCGGCGACAAAGCGAAGCTCGCTGACGGCTTGAAGGCCTGGGGCGACGTGAAGACGCTGACCGCCGACGAGCTGCTGCCGTCGCCGTGAGGTCGCCGTGAGGTCCGGGGTCGCCGCCGCCGTCGTCTGTTTTTCGTGCGCGTGCGTCACCGACCGCGTGCTCGAAGAAAGAGAAGGTGGCGGCGCGGAGACCGGGGTCGTCGTCAACGCCGACGTCGTCGCCCGCGCCAAGAACGACACGACGCAGCTGCGGGCGCTGCCGTTCACGCGCGACGTGCCCATCGAAGTCTTGACGGTCAAGCAGCTCGAAGAGTGGCTGAACCGTTATTACGATGACTACAAAGTCGCGCTGAAACGACAAGATTATTTCTATCACCGGATGGGCATCTTGCCGCCGACGCGCGACACTGCGTCGACGTGGAAGGGCTTTCTCGGCGGCTTCGCCGGCGGCGTCTACGACGACGACCGCGTAGGACCTGATGGTAACAAAGGCACCATGATCCTCGTGCAAGATTATGCATGGTGGTCAAAGGTGCAGCTCGACATGATCGGCGCCATCACCGGCATGGACATGGCCTACGAGGTCTTTCTTGCCCATGAGCTGACCCACGCGCTGCAAGACCAACACTTCAAGCTCGACGCCCTGCTCGACGACGTCAGCAACGACGACGTGCGCATGGTGCAGAAGACCGTGCTCGAGAGCGAGGCCAACGTCATCGGCATGGCCCACTTCACCGGCATGCACCTCGACGACGTCGCTGATCGCAAGTCGTTCTTCGCGTTTCTTCGCTACAACAATTTGTTCAACGCGCCGATCTTGACGGCGGTGGCCGGCAAAACCCCGTCGTTCTTCTCGCGCCAGACCTTCGCGCAGTACGAACTCGGCCTCGATTGGGTCGAGGCCCGCCTCGACGACGGCGAGTGGAAGCGCGTCGTCGAAGGCAAGGGTCACGGCGCCGCCGCCGAGCACGCCCACGCCAAC
>JANNAY010000425.1:0-5219 GCA_031384945.1 Deltaproteobacteria bacterium | reverse complement strand
GTCGCCCGCACCTATGGCGACCTGTTTTTTGCGCTCGTGGTTCCTGCGTCGTCGTCGCCGGACAGCGCCAAAAAGAGGTCGCCTCCGGTGCGGGCAACCCTATAGTCCGCCGCCGCCGGCATCGACGTCTTCGTCTTTTTCTTCTTCGTCTTCGTCAGAACACGCGGTTCAAGCCGTTCAGCGCGGCCACGCGATACGCCTCGGCCATCGTGGGGTAGTTGAACGTCGTGTTCACGAAGTACTTCAACGTATTGGCTTTACCGGTCTGCGACATGATCGCCTGGCCGATGTGAATGATCTCAGCTGCCTGGTCGCCAAAGCAGTGGATGCCCAAGATCTCTAATGTTTCGCGGTGAAACAAGATCTTGAGCATGCCGACAGTCTGTCCAGTGATTTGCGCGCGCGCGAGCGACTTGAACTGCGCCTGACCCACCTCGTAGGGGATGCCCGCCGACGTCAGCTGCTTCTCGGTGCGACCGAGCGACGAGACCTCAGGTGTTGTGTAAATGCCGGTTGGCACGTCTTTGACGAGCTCGTGCTCGAGAGCACCCTTCAAGATGTGGCCGGCAGCAAAGCGGCCCTGGTCGTACGCGGCAGAAGCGAGAGACGGCCAGCCGACGACGTCACCGACGGCGTGAATGTGCGGCTGCGACGTCTGGTACGCCTCATTGACGGGGATCGAGCCACGGTCGTTGGGCACGACACCGAGGGCCTCGAGACCGAAGCCCGTCGAGTTGCCGGTGCGGCCGTTGGCCCACAACACAGCGTCGGTCTTGAGCTTCTTGCCGCTCTTCAGGTGCACGACGACGCCGTCGTTCAGGGCTTCGACGCGTTCGCATTCTTCGTCGTGGCGGATGAGAATTCCTTGATCGCGCAGGTGGTAGCTGAGCGCGTCGGTGATCTCTTCGTCGAGAAAGTTGAGCAGCTTGTCGCGCGTGTTGACGAGGTTCACCTTGGTGCCGAGGCCGCGGAACATCGACGCGTACTCGCAGCCGATGACGCCGGCGCCGTAGATGGTCAGCGAGTGCGGCGTCTGGTCGAGCTGCAGAATGGTGTCGCTGTCAAAGATGCGCGGGTGGGTGAAGTCGACCTCGGGAGGGCGGTACGGACGCGAGCCCGTGGCGACGACGAAGTGCTTGGCGGTCAAGAGCTCGCGGGCGCCGCGGGCCTGGATGACGTCGATGGTGTGGGCGTCGATGAAGCGGGCCTCGCCCTCGATGATCTCGACCTCGTTGCGCTCGTAGAAGGTGCTGCGCATGCGCGCCTGGCGCATGATCACCGACGACGCCGACTTCACCAGTTGCTTGAACGACGGCTGCTCGCGAATCTGCGAACCGGCGAAGAACGGCGACTGCGTCATTTTCACCATCTCTTGAATGGCGTGACGCAAGGCCTTCGATGGGATCGTGCCCCAGTGAGTACAGCCGCCACCCACCATCGAATATTTCTCGACGACACAGACGGTGCGACCGGCCTTGGCGCAGCGCATGGCGGCGCCCTCGCCGCCAGGGCCTGACCCGATGACGATGACGTCGAATTGGCGCGCCGACGACGAAGACGAATTCGACATGCGGGTTGCATAGTCATTGCGATCGTCGTCCTCAACATTCCGTGCTAGTCGAACCGGCGTGACGAGGTCGTCGGTCCAAACATTGCCGTTGTCGGTGGTGATCCCCGTCTACAACGAAGAGGCGATCGTCGAAGAGGCGCTGCGCCGCTACGGCCACGCCCTCGACGAGCTGGCGCGGCCGTTCGAGATCATCGTCAGCGCCAACGGCTGCAAAGACTCCACCGAGCAGATCGTCGGCGACCTCGACGTGACGCTGCAGCACGGCACGATCCGCCTGCTCTCGTCGCCCGAGGCCGACTACGGCAAGGCCCTGCGCCGCGGCATCCTCGACGCCAGCGGTGACGTCGTCGTCTGCGACGAGATCGACCTCTGCGACATCGGCTTCGTCACCCGCGCCCTGCGCCGGCTCGATCACGACGAGTGCGACTTCGTCGTCGGCAGCAAGGCCATGGTGGGCGCCCGCGATCGCCGCCCGTGGATGCGCCGCATGGGCACGCGCGTCATCAACGGCATGCTGTGGGCTGCCGTCGGCTTCGAGGGCACCGACACGCACGGCCTCAAGGCGTTCAAGCGCAAGACGCTCTTGCCCGTCGTCAACGCCTGCGTCGTCGACAAAGACCTCTTCGCCAGCGAGCTGGTCATCCGCGCCGGCCGCCGCGGCCTGCGCATCCAAGAGATCCCCATCGAGCTCGAAGAGCAGCGCTCGCCGAGCATCCACCTCGCGCGCCGCGTGCCCCGCGTGCTCAAAGACCTCACGCGCCTCGTCGTCGCCGTCAGGCTGAAAAAGAAAGACGACGAATCTGACCGCTGATCGCGCGGCCGTCGACGTCAACCACGACGTCGATGTCGCCGCTGACGACGCAGACGACTTCTTCGGCGGCGTCGTCGAGGGCAGCGCCGAATTCGTCGACGAATGAGGCGTCGACGGCGTTGACGACGACGCGGTCGGCGTAGGCGGCGTCTTCGTCGAGGCTCTTGCGCAACTCTGTCGCGGTCTTCGTCCCCTTCTTCAGCACTTCGACGACGACAGAAGGTCCCAGCGCCCGCGTCAGCCGATCGAGCTTGAAGGCCGAGACGAGCCCGCACTCGACCCACTGCACGACGTCGCCGCGGGCGTCGCGCCGCGACAGGTCGCTCTTGTAAACGCCCACGCGCTCGGGATGCTCGACGACGAGGTCAGGGTGAAAAAACAGCACCAGACCCAGCAACTTCAGCACCACATGATCTCGCGATTCGCCGGCGCGTTTGTAGAGGGTCACCCGGCGCTCGGCGCCCCACAGCCCGCGCCGCTCGTCGTTGATCAGCAGCCGCAGCCGCCACACCGTGCTGGTCGCATGCGAGGTCATGGGGCATTCTTATCCACATGCGCGCCTTCTTCGCCGTCTCCAGCTGCTGCGTCTTCTTCGTTGGATGCGACAACGGCGGCAGCGTCCTCGTCCGCGCCAACGGCGAATTCACCGGCGCCGTCCCCGCCGAATTCTTCGCCGACGGCAGCGATGTCGCCTTCGACCAATTCGTCGTCGTCGTCGACAGCGCCACCGTCGGCGACGGCACCTTCGCAGGCCCCGCCGTCGTCGACGTCAGCGGCCCAGACCCCGTCGACGTCGGCCTCATCCCCGGCCTCGCCGCCGGCACAGCCGACGTCAGCGCCGTCACCGCCCCCATCGGCGACACCGTCGTCAGCACCAACGTCGACGACGACACCCTCGCCGTCATGACCGACGGCGGCTTTTCATTGTTCGTGCGGGGCAGCGCTGTCGTCGCGGGCGTCAGCAAGACGTTCAACTGGGGCTTCACCACCAACACGCGCTACGTCGACTGCGCGGCCTCAGCCGACGTGACAGCCGGGGCGACGACCGAGGTGCAGCTCACCTTCCACGCCGATCACCTGTTTTTGCCGACGCTCGACGACGCAGAAGACGTGCAGCTGCAGTTCGCGCCGTTGGCGGCGGCAGACGACAACGGCGACAACGCCATCGACGTCGACGAGCTACGAGGCGTCGAGGTCGCCTCTGTCGACGGCTACGACGCCAGCGCCGACCCCACCGTCGTCACGCTCTACGATTTCTTGCAGGCGCAAACGCGCACCCTGTTGCACCTCAACGGCGACAACGAGTGCGCGTTCGAGAAGCGCTGATCAGTCCGGTCCGTCGTCGATCTCGGGCATCGACGAGAGCGCGAGGCCGGCCTTTTGCGCGCGCACGCTCTCGAGCAGCCACTCGCGCAGACGACGCTCGTCGCCAGGGGCGAACTTGCGGAAGGCGGCGCCGCACATCCACGAACCCTTGAGGTCTTCGACCCAGACGATCTCAGACGCGCACTTCAAGAGCTCGAGCTCTTTGCGCACCGGGATGTAGAGCAGCACATTCACGAGGTCGCCGACGCGAAACTGCTGCTGCGACTCGAACGAGATGCCGCCGAGCGCGATGTTGCGCGACGTCGTCGTGAAGCTCTGGCTGCGCGCGGTGATCTCGACGCGAATCTCGATGGGCGCGCGCAAGTGACGGTGGTGCAGCTTCGACGGCGGTGGCGGCACGGCGACGGGCAAGACGGGCGCGGGCGGGCTCTCTTCAATGACCTTGGCCGCTGCCTTCTTCGCCGTCGCTTTCTTCGGCAAAGGCTTCTCAGCAGCGGCCGCTGTCGTCGTCGAAGGCGGCATCGCCGGCTTCGTCTCCGGCTCTTTCGTCGTCGTGGGCTTTTTCGCCGCGCTCTTGGCCATTCCGTCTCCGAGAAACTTGGGATTCGTCGACGCGATTTACAAAATGCGCGCGACGAAGAGGGTGCAATGTAAGGACGGGCATCCTAGAGACCGGCCGTTTGCAACCGCAACTTTGTGGGGATCGCCCGCGGCAAGCCCCCACATGACAGCCGCACGGGCAGCTGTCCGCTACGTCGTCACGACGAGATCGAGCACCCATGAGCCGCCACGCGTTCCAAATGGATGACCACCCGGACAACCGCCTCGATCAAGCGATCGCCCGGGGCGTGCCCGGCCTTTCGCGCCGCCGCGCCCGCGCCTTGATCGACCAGGGCAGCGTCTTCGTCGACGGCGCCCGCATCCGCACCGCCTCGCGCTACGTCAAACGCGGCGCCCGCGTCGAGGTCGTCGACGACGAGGGCATCGCCAAAGCCCCCGAAGTCGCCATCGTCTACGACGAAGACGGCATCGTCGTCGTCGACAAACCCGCCGGACTCGCCGCCGAACCGACGAAGCAGGCCTCGACGTCGGTCAGCGATTTCTTTCAACAACAGGGCAGGGCGCTCACGGCGGTGCACCGGCTCGACGTCGACACCACCGGCCTGCTCGTCCTCGCCGACGCCTTGCACATCGCCGCGTGGTCGAAGGTGTTCCACGACCAGGTCGTCGAACGCGGCTACACCGCCGTCGTCGAAGGCGTCGTCACAGACGACGAAGGCCTCATCGACGCCCCGCTGTTGCCGCCGCACAAGACCGGCCTCGCCCGCATCTCGACGGAGGGCAAGCCCGCGAAGACAAAGTGGAAGGTCAGGAAGCGCGGCGAAAAAGCCACGCTGCTCGACGTCACGCCGCTGACAGGACGCACCCACCAGATCCGCGTGCACCTCGCCCACATCGGCCACCCGCTGATCGGCGACCGGCGCTACGGCACCGGCAGCGCCCAGCACCTTG
>JANNAY010000418.1:0-5863 GCA_031384945.1 Deltaproteobacteria bacterium | reverse complement strand
GCAAGACCGGCGAGCCGTACTTGATTCACCCGCTCGCCGTGTCGGGCATCTTGAGCCAGCTCAAGCTCGACGACGCCAGCATCTGCGCCGGCCTGCTGCACGACACCGTCGAAGACACGCTCGCCACCCTCGAAGAGGTGCAAGAGCTGTTCGGCAAAGACATCGCCGACATCGTCGACGGCGTCACCAAGCTCGGGCTCGTGAAATTCCAGACGAGCGAAGAGAAGCTCGCCGAGAATTTTCGCAAGATGCTCGTTGCCATGAGCAAGGACATTCGTGTTCTCTTGGTCAAGCTGGCCGACCGACTTCACAACATGCGCACGCTCGAGCACATGAAGCCCGAGAAGCAAGAGGCGATCGCGCGCGAGACCATGGACATCTACGCTCCATTGGCCAACCGCCTCGGCCTTTCATGGGTGAAGATGGAGCTCGAAGATCTGAGCTTCAGGTATCTGCACCCCCGCGAGTTCACCGAGCTCAACGACGCCCTCGGCAAGACCGAGAAAGACCGCAAGCGCTTCATCGACACCGTCGTCAGCGACATCGGCGGCGCCCTGAAGAAGTCGGGCATGGAGGGCTTTGACGTCTCGGGCCGCCAAAAGCACCTGTGGTCCATCCACAAAAAGATGGCCAGCAAGGGCATCCCCCTCGAAGAAGTTTATGACCTGATCGCCTTCCGCGTCGTCGTCGACAATATTGGACAGTGCTATGAAACCCTTGGCCACATTCATGGTCTGTGGCGCCCGATTCCTGGCCGGTTCAAAGACTACATCAGCCTGCCGAAGCCGAACGGGTACAAGTCACTGCACACCACGGTGATCGGGCCGCGCGCCGAGCGCATCGAGATCCAAATCCGCACGCCCGAGATGCACGCCGTCGCCGAAGAAGGCATCGCCGCGCACTGGAAATACAAAGAGCGCGGACCCAACGACAGCAAGCAGCAAGACGGCGAGACCGGCTTTCGTTGGCTGCGCCAGCTGATGGACTGGCAGCGCGACCTCAAAGACCCCAACGAGTTTCTCGACTCGGTCAAGTTCGAGCTGTTCTCTGACGAGGTCTACGTCTTCACGCCCAACGGCGACGTGCTCGAGCTGCCCCGCGGCGCCTGCGCCGTCGACTTCGCCTTCGCCGTGCACAGCGACGTCGGCATGCACTGCGCGGGCGCCAAGGTGAACGGGCGCATCGTTCCGCTGCGCTATGAGTTTCGCAACGGTGATACCTGCGAAATCATCACCAACAAGTCGCAGAAACCCAACAAAGATTGGTTAGAATTCTGCAAGACATCGCGGGCGAAGACGAAGATCCGGGCGGTGCTGCGTGCCGCCGAGCACGAGCGCGCCGTGCAGATCGGGCGCGAGCTGCTCGAGCGTGAGTTCAAACGCTTCGGCGAGAGTATTCAAAAGTACATCAAATCCGAAGAGATTCACAAGGCATTTCTCAGCGAAAAATACAAGTCCGTCGACGACGTCCTGGTCGCCGTCGGCTTCGGCAAGCTGCAACCGCAGGTCGTCATCGAGAAGGTGCTGCCGCAAGAGGTTCGCGAGAAGCCGCAAGAGCAGCCGGCGGCGAAGTCGCGGCTGTCCCAGCTCATCGATCGCGTCGCGCGGCGCGCGCCCTCGGGCGTTCGCATCGAGGGCATCGAGGACATGCTCGTGCACTACGCGCGCTGCTGTTCAGCGGTGAAGGGCGACCCCATCGCCGGCTTCGTCTCGCGCGGCCGCGGTCTCATCGTGCACCGCCGCGATTGCCCGAAGATCATGGAGCTCGATCCAGAGCGTCGAATCAGTGTAACCTGGGATGCCAACTCGACCTTTGCCCGACCCATTCACCTGCGGGTGCTCACCGACGACCGCGAGGGCATGCTCGCTGACTTGTCTGGTGTGTTTTCGAAGTGTGCGGTCAGCATTTCAGAAGCCAATTGCAAGGTCATCGCCGACGGATCCGCCGTCAACACCTTCAAGTGCGGCATCACCGACCTCGAGCAGCTCCGCAAGATCGTCAAGGCGCTCGAGAACGTGAAAGGCGTGCACGCCGTGCAGCGCGCCAAGACCCTCGACGTCTGAGCGACCCTGAGTCCGCTCAGCGCGAGCAGCGCACCTGATCGATCTTCCACGCGCCGTCTTCCCAGACGACGTCGGCGTCGACGTTGGTGACGACGTCGGCGAACTGCAGCGTCAGCGTGATCGTCGCCGAGACCCCTGGCTGCTCGCCGTTGACCTTCGCGTCTTTCACCGTGCCCGCCTTCGTCGGCGGCCGCTCGACGCACGAGAAGCGGTCGCCGCCGCCGCACGCCGGCAGCTTCTCGCCGCGCATGCAGGCGGCGTCGATGTTGCGCTGGCTCTCGACGTAGAAGCGCGACAGGTGCGGCAGCCGATCGAACGTCGTCGGCGCCGACGCATACGCCGCGTACAGCGCCTGCGTCGCCGGCAGCGGCGGCGGCGTCGCAGGAGTCGGCGTCGTCGGCGTTGGCGTCGGCGCTTCTTTCGCGCAGGCGCTGACAACGACGATGGCGAGCAGAAGAAGCCGCTTCATCGGCGCAGGCTACACCTTGTTGCGCTCGAGCTCGGCGTCGAGGGCGCGCAGCGCCGGGTTCGTCTCCATCTTCAGCGCCAGCGGTCGGGCCGCGAACGCTGCGGCGATGCCGCCGGCGACGAACGGCACGAAGTTGATCTGAAGGCCGCCCTCAGAGATCGCGACGGCGGTGCCCGACGCGAGCCAGACGCCGACGAACGCCGCCGCCCCTCCGACCAGCTTTCGCGTCTTGTGCGCCATCTCGCGGTTCTGGCGCACGACGTCGCGGGCGCGGCGGTCGTCGAGGTCGTAGGCGGCGACGCCGCAGACGGGGCAGGGGGCGTCTTTGACGACGTCGACAACGCCGTGGCGCGGACAGGCGATCATGGGGTGCTCCAAAAGTGTTCAACCAGGGTTGTGAATCTCTGCGAATGCTCAGCGACGCTTGGCGCGCTCGAGGTCGACCCTGGTGGACCACTCTTTCTCGCTCCACCCGAGGTTCTCGTAGTCGCGGCGATCGTCGTCGCTGAGTGACGACCAGCTCTTGCCCCGCGCCAACTCTGGCGGCGTGTCGAAGAACCCCGTCTGCCGGTCAGAGACGAAGCTGTCGGCGTCGGCTTCGGTGACGCCTTGCATGCCGACGTTGAAGCCAACTTCGCCTTTGACGCCAGCACCGCCCCCCTTCAGCTCGAACTCACGCGAGACACCGAAGCCCATGCTGTCGCCGTTGTATTGGCCCTTCACGCCGATGCCGTCGACGGTGACCCCGCCTTTGAAGCCCTTCTTGTCGTCGAGCTGAGCAGAGATGCCGATCTTGTCGCCACCGACGGTGTTCGAGACCTCGCCGCCAATGATGTGGTCGCCCGTCGTGATCTTCACCTTCGCCGTGTCCTGCTCGATCGTCGTCGTCAGCGTTCCTTCGGCGTTGGCCTTCACCGTCACAGCGCCTTCTTTGACTTGCATCGTCGGCGTCACGCTCACCTTGTTGGGGCCCTTGACCGACGTTTTCGCGCTCGCGTCGGCGCCGTAGCCGTAGCCGTCAAGGGTGACCATCACTTTGGCGTCGATGCCGAACGAGATGTCGCCAGCGATCGGACGGCCCGACAACCGTCGGGCCTGATCAGCGACCAAACCCATGGTGTCGACGTCATCCCGGTTGTGGCCGCGTGCCGCTTCATATTTGAGATTGTTTGGGTCCTGCATCTTTGCGCCAGGCAAATGCTCAGGTGTCGCCGGCTGCGCCATCGGTCCCAGCCCGCGCAGCTCGCCCATGGTCTTGCTGTCGGTGACGGCGGAGCGGTACGCGTCGCGGTAGTCGGCGAAGTCTTCTTTGTATTGTTTAGCGGCGGTGATATTCTCATTCAAGAGTGCTTCTCGAAGAGGCGCCGGCAGCTTCGCGTCGTCGCGGTACATCGACTGCGCGGCGGGGGGCTGCGGTGCGCGCGGCGAGGTCGACGTCGGCTGCGCGACGGCGGGCTCGACGCCCACGTAGCCCCTGCTCGTCATCAGCTGCAGGAACGCGAGCTTGTTGTCGCCCTCCATCATCGTCGCGAGCTTGTCGGGATCGGCGGCGATCTTCTCGAACTCGGCTTTGGCGTCGGCGGGAGGCAGCTTCATCAGCTTGTCCATGACGACGTCGGTCTCGCCGGTGATGAGGGCCTTGCTGATGTCGCCCTTCGTGCGCTCGACCTCGGTGGATGACATTGACGGCTTCTTTGCCGGCGTCGCCGCCGCGCCGATGTCTTCGGCGCCTTCTTCGGCTTTGGCTTTGGCAGCAGCTTCGGCGGCCTTTGTCTCCGCCGGCGTCGGCGTCTTCGGCGCCTGCGCCTTCGTCGTCGTCGTCGTCGTCGGCTTCGTGTCATTGCGAACGGGCATCGGGTGGCTCCTGCGGCGGTTGCAGCTGCTTCGCCAGTTGTGTGCCACCCGAACCGGGGCATCCGGAAGCGGGAGAACACATTCGACGTCGTTCCGGGTGGAACGATCGATGGAACGACGGTAAACCGAAGTCGTTCGGAGGTTCTGATGCGCCGCCTGCTCGTGATCGCTGCTGCTCTCGCTCTCTCATTTTCGGGCGCTGTTCCTGCGCTCGCGCAAGACAAGGTCGTCGAAGAGGGCGACAAGACCGTCTATTCGAAGAAGACCGTCATCGACTTCTCCGACGTCAACATCGAAGGCGAGCTGACCAAGCCCGAGGGCAGCTACATCAAGAACCGCAAGAAGACGCGCTTTCGCAACCTGATCGAGCTGCGCGGCAACTTCCGCCCCGAGCTCTCGCGTTCCGTCTCGAAGCTCTGATCGAAGGCAGAAACGAAAAAGGCGCCGACAGCGATGTCGGCGCCTTCTTCTTTTTCGTCGACAGGATCAGTCCGCGGGCTGAAGCACGAACGGAAACGCGAGCCGCGTCGGCGCCACGACGTGGCCGTCGCCGAGGTACCACTCAGAGGCGGCGCGGACGACGCAGTCGGCGACCATGCGCAGCTCAGTCGACGACGTCGTCGCTTCGATGTTGCTGACGTGTCCGTTGGGCAAGAGCGTGAGCTCGACGATGAGGCGGCCCGAGCGGCGGGCGTCGGCGGCCAGGCCCCACGCCGAGTAGCAGCCGCGAATCACGTTGTGCCGCGAGCGAATGGCGCGCGTCAGATGCTCGCGGACGAGGGGGTCAAGCTCGGGGTCGGCGTCGATGCGGGCGGCGTTGACCGCGGCGTCGGGCACCTCTTGCATCGTCACCGGAAACGTCGTCGTCGGCGGCGCCGTCGTCGTGCGCTTCTCGGTCTCGGTGACCGCGCGGCGGATGAGGTCGGTGAGGGCGACGGTGGTGCCGGCGCCGATGACGCCAGAGCCGGGTCCGTTGTCGACGGGGTCTTTGGGCGAGAGGCCGCCGACGCCAGCGCCGAGCTGCGGGGCCCGGGCCTCGGTGCGGACGATCTGGCCGAGGGTCTCGCGCAGCTCGCCGGCGTCGCCGGGGTGAAGCGCTGCCTTCATGGCCTCGAGGGTCTGCTCGAGCGACGGCATGCGGCCGGTCTTGAAGGAAGGCTGCGGCAGTGGCGCGCCTTTGTGCTTCTTCGGCTCGACCTTCTCGGCCTCATCAGGCTTGCGACCCTTTGCAGCAAAGGCGGCGCGGCCGACGACGCCAGCGGTGCCGCCGGGCAGCGAGAGCAAGCGCTTGGCTTCGGAGGGGATGCCCGCGCCGGCGTCGCCGCTGTTGCTGACGGGGGCGAGCCACAGCGCGCTGACGACGCAGACCTGCAGCGCGACGCCGATCATCGTCGAGTGAAGCAACGTGGAGTCGACACCGCCGTCGCCGCGGGCCACAGCGGCGCCGTTGTCGAGGTCGGCGTGCAGGACGTGCCCC